>JBOGUH010000442.1:0-1639 GCA_050695975.1 Anaerolineae bacterium | reverse complement strand
GAAAGGGATAGCACACTTCGTCAGCGGCATCGCCGTAGCCACTTTCATTCCCGGCGTGGTCGAACAGGCCGCGGCTGGATCGCTTCTGCCGGCGATCGGCGGCATCTTCGGCATCCTGCCCGACACGCTCGATTTCAAGTTCGCGCGTTACTTCGAGCGCGCCGAGTCGATCGATCCCGATCCGCGCCATCCCGATCCGCAGCTGATCGCCGAGCGGATCGCCGAAGCGATCGATCGGGCTTACCGGCGCAATCAGCCCGTTCGCGTGCGGCTGCACACGATGAAGCTGGGCGCCGATTTGTGGCGGCAGTACACTGTCCGCTTCGACGCGGACGGCGGCCAGGTGGCCGTGCGTATCGGGCCGACGGTGAACACGTCGCAAATGCCGTACGCCGGATCCGAAATCGAGGGATTGGCCGAGGCGTGGGCCAAGGTCGGAGCGCCGATGCTGTACACGTACGGGGAGGAGATGACGATCGACATCTTCGGCGGGCCGTCGTTCGCCTTCAAGCGCGTGAAGGATCACGTCGAGATTCAATTCCTGCCCTGGCATCGATCTTGGTCACACTCGCTGGTGTTGGCGGCGTTCCTCGGCCTGACAGCCGGATTGCTCGTCAACGCGACGCTGGGCTGGGTGATCTTCGCCGGCATGGCCGTCCACATCCTCGAAGATCAACTCGGCTACATGGGCAGCAACCTGTTCTGGCCGCTGACCGAAAATCGGACCGGTGGGCTGCGGCTGGTCCACTCGGGCGACCCGATCCCCAACTTTGTCACGGTGTGGACGGCGTTGGCGCTGATCCTGTTCAACCTCGATCGCCTGTCAGGCAGTCCACCGTTCTTCGAGCCGACAATCTTTCTGACGTTTGCTTTAGCAGTGCCGGTCGGCGCACTTTTGCTGATCTACTTCATCGGCAAGCGGCGCGGCTTCAAGACGGTCGAAGCGGCTAAGCAGGCGGATGTGATTCAGGAGTTGGTCGAGACCGAGGCGTAAGTTTTACCGCAGAGACGCGGAGAGCGCTGAGGAATAGAAATGTCTCTGCGTCTCCGCGGTGAATAAATGGATGGTGGCACGTGATCACAGACTATATTCGCACGCTTTACGATTACAACGCCTGGGCGAACGAGCGCATCCTCGATACCGTTGCGCACCTCACCCCCGATCAATTCACGGCCAAAGCCGGCGCGAGTTTCGATTCGGTGCGTGATACGCTGGTGCACACGATGAGCGCGCAGTGGCTGTGGCTCTCGCGCTGGCAGAGGATTTCTCCAAAGGCGATGTTGTCTCCAGTGGAGTTTCCCGATCTCCCCGCGATCCGTGCTCGCTGGGCTCAAATCGAGCACGACACACGATCCTTTGTCGCCGGGTTGGATGAATCTGCGCTGGGCCGCGTCATCGAATACGTCAACACCGCCGGTGAGCCGAATGCGTACCCGCTCTGGCAGATGATGGTGCATCAAGTGAACCATGCGACGCAGCACCGCAGCGAGGTCGCTATGATCCTGACCCAGTTCGGCCATTCGCCCGGCTGGCTCGACTTTCTGTGGTACCTCGATCTACTAAACAAGACCAGACAGGTCTCCAAGACCGCACAGGACTCCAGGACACCTGATGCAAGCCAAGCAAGTCCTCGAAACC
>JBOGUH010000441.1:0-1996 GCA_050695975.1 Anaerolineae bacterium | reverse complement strand
TCATGTCGATGTGGATCAGTCCTGGCCGCGCGCCCTCAAGGACGCCACGTGGGCCGAGCGCGACGGCTTCGACATCCGGCGAATCGGGCAGCATGGTGATGACTACGTCACTGTTCGCGGCGGCTTCCTTCGGGCTGCGAGCGGCTTGTGCGCCCTGCGCGATCAGTTCATCAACCGCGCTCCGGCTGCGATTGTGGACGGTGACGGAATAACCGGCCTTCATCAGGTGGCCAGCCATTGGCTTGCCCATCAGCCCCAGGCCGATGAATCCGATGCGGGGGAGAGTGTTCATAGGTACACCAGACAGTAATCTAACCACAGAGGCACGGAGGGCGCCGAGATGTTTATAGGGAACTCTGTGCTCTCAGTGTCTCCGTGGTTCTATTTGTTTGCATTACGCCAACAGCAGTTCTACGCCTGCCGGATCGCCGACGCTCATCGCCGTGACGCTGGAATCGATGCGGCGCACCAGACCGGCCAGCACGTCTTTAGGCCCGACCTCGATGAAGCGCGTCACACCCTTCGACACGAGATACTGGATCGACTCGGTCCAGCGCACGGGCGAGGTCAACTGTGCTTCGAGTTCATCACGCACGTCGGAGGCGTCGATCGGGCGAGCGTACACGTTGCCGATGACCGGCACGCGCATCAGGCCGAACGGAACCCCGTCGAGGTCGCCCCGGAAGGAGCGCGCGATCATGGCCATGAGGGGTGAGTGAGCGGCGATGCTCACGGGCAGCGGGATGGCGCGCCGGGCGCCTTTGGCTTTGGCCAATTCCATCGCTTTGTTCAGCGCGACTTTGTCGCCGGAGATCACGATCTGGCCCGGCGAGTTGTCGTTCGCGATTTGCACGCGCTTGCCGGTAGCCTGGCCCGCTTCTTCGCACACGGCCGCCAGCGCGTCGCGGTCGAGGTTGAGGATGGCGGCCATGCCGCCGGGCGCGGTGTCACCGGCCTGCTTCATCAATCGGCCGCGCTCGCGCACCAACGCCAGCGCGTCTGTGAAGGTGAGCGCGCCGGCGGCGACCAGCGCGCTGAATTCGCCGAGGCTGTGTCCGGCGACGAAGGCGGGTCGCACCTCCGGCGCGCGCCGTTCGATCACGCGCAGGGCGGCGATGCTGGTTGCCAGGATCGCCGGCTGGGCGTTCAGCGTATCGGTCAGGTCGGACTCCGGGCCTTCGAAGCACAGCTGCGACAAGGCAAAGCCCAAGACCTCGTCGGCTTGGGCGAATGCTGCGCGGGCTTCGGGGTACTGACCGGCGAGCGCTCGACCCATTCCCACAAATTGGGAACCCTGGCCGGGGAAGAGAAAGGCAGTCGCAGCGGCCGTCACACCCGTCAACTCCACGAGGTAAGATTGAAATGTGCAAAACTTCGGCCGGTGGGCTGGCCATCGGCCGAACGATCAACTACTGCTGTTTGCTTTTCTTGGCGGCTTTCGCTTCCATGTCGATGACTTCGACGCCGTGATACTTTCCGCAGGTTGGGCACACGTGATGCGGCCTCATCGCAGACTTGCACGAGGGGCAAACGGCCAGCGATCCGGGCTTGAGCGCCAGGTGGCTGCGCCGGCGGTTGCGCGCCCCTTTGGATAACTTTCGCTTTGGAAGTGGTGTCACGAGAACTCAAACTCCTTTTACCCTCAGACTTCCGAAGCGTCAAAGAGCGGCGAGACTTCGGAAGTCTGGGTGATTGGGCTGAATCGCGGCGGTATTATAACAGATGGAAGGCGGGTGTCAAGAACAGATCACTCAGAATCATCGATCGACACTTCGGCCGGCTGTTCGGCAGCCGATTTCATCTCCATCGCCTGGCGCTCGGCCTGCAGCTTAGCCAGGCCGTTACGCACCACGCTCAACGTTTTGGTCAGGTCAATGTCGAGCTCCCCGAGCACTTGCATCACGTAATCGTCGGCATCGGCTTTGATGACTTCGGCGTCGCGGCGCGCCCGCTCGACGATCGTCGTCGCGCGAGATTCTGCGCCGCGGGCCAGCTC
>JBOGUH010000440.1:0-3129 GCA_050695975.1 Anaerolineae bacterium | reverse complement strand
CCCTCACCCCTCTCCCTTTCAGGGAGAGGGGCAGGGGGTGAGGGTTCGGTTACGGCAGCTGAGTGACGCGATAGGTGTCGAAGAAAATCTCCAGCGGGTTCGTGGCGCCGTTGACGTTGGCTGCCTGGACGAACATGCCGAACTCGCGGTCGCCGACAAAAGTACCGTCGTTGATGGAGAGGATCTGGACATTGTTGACGAGGACGACAATCGACGCACCCTGGCGGCGGACTTTGATGTTGTCCCAGACACCGTCGGCGGCTGCGGCGCCGGGTATGGCAGTGCGGCCGACAAGATCGGTGCACGCGGTGCCGCTGCCGCTGCAGCGCTCGAGTTGGTAATCCCTCGGGCGGTTGCCGGGGCCACCCGGGAACTGCAAGGCAAACCTGTAGTAGTTGGCGTTGATGTCGAAGGTGGGCCTGTTCTGGCTGCCCCGTCCAAACGTGTTGCTGCCGCCGCCGAAAATCACGCCGTAGCGGGCGTTGTCCTTGCCCTTATTCACATGGAAGTCGGCGCTGATCTCGAAATTGGTCGGAGCGGTGACATCCGGTCCGGCGAAGGAGATATGGCTGCCCTGGGCGTCGGTCCGCGTGTTGTATAGGTACATACCGTCGCCGGGGTTGCCGCCGGTAAGCCCCTGCTCGTAGATGATGACGCCGCCGGATGAGCTGCTATAGCTCTGGCCCCACCTGACGAAGTCCGGGTCGTTTGCGCCCTGCCCGGAGTCAAAGGTAAAGTTGTAGACGGAGGGCGGCGTGGGGGTGACGAGGGTGAAGTTCCTGGAAATCTGCGGCATGAAAGTCCGGAGGTAGGGCGCGGCGCGCAGGCTGACGTTGTCCACGAAAGCGCCCCGCCCGACATTCGCATCGCCGTTGCTGCGGAAATAGAATCCGATGTACACGCTCGACTTGCCGACATGATCGCCCAGGACGAGTGTGCCGGTCTGCCAGCTGGAGGGCGATAAGATGCCCTTGGCGCCGGTAAAGTTGGCGCCATCGTCTGACGCGCCATAGAAGAAGAAGTCGTCCAGACCGCTGCTGTCCAGCGCGGGATGGGCGTCGAGCAAGTAGTTGAAGGTGACTTCGGCGGCGTAGTAATCTCTTAGATCGACCGGCCCGTAAATCAGCCAGGTGCCCGTGTTGGACGGGTAGTTGTCGATGTCGGGATCGCGCCCACTGCCATCGCACACGCCGCAGGGCGCCCAGGCCGTGTCGCCGTAGACGGTGGATAGGGCGGGGAGCACACGCGCCCAGTAAGCGTTGTTGACGCTGCCGGTATCGATGAAGACGCGCCAGGCCGTCGTGGTGCCGGTGACTCCCAGGGTCGGACTGAAGCCGCTGCCGAACGTTTCCGTCAGCAGGCGCGTGGCCGACGGCGGCACGGGCACGGTGCCGCTGGCTGATACGCTGTCGTCGACCTGGAAGGCGAACGGCGGTTTGAGCGGGACGGGTTCGTCCGGCCCGAAGGCGGCGGCGCTTTGGAACACGATCAGCGCGATGAGGAACATGGCGCAGCCAAGCGTGGCTGCAACCAATCCCCCCCGATTGTTTCTTTTCTGATGCATGGAATTTTCCCCCTTTACTTTGCATGAGTTTTCACGACTAAAGTCGTGACTACACGTGACATGCTCACCAGTAGTGCTGCCGATACGTCCGAAAGTAGTCGAGCGAGCGGCTCAGTCCCTCGCGCAGACCGACGTGCGGCTGCCAGCCCAGCTCGCTGCGAATCAAGGTGTAGTCGGCGAGGTAGTCGCCGATGTCGATGCGTTTGCGATCGGGCGGGAAGGGGATGAGGTGAGTCGCCCCGCCGCCGTTGATCTCGACCAGCTGCCGCGCCAGGTCGGCCAGCGCGATCGATTCAGGACTGCCCAGGTTGTAGATGCGCCCGTCGGATCGCGCATCGGCGGCGCACAGCAGCATCGCCTCGACGACGTCGTCTACGTAGTTGAAATCGCGCAGCTGAGTGCCGTCGCCCCACACCTCGATCGGCTCGCCGTCGATGACGCGGCGCAGCCACACGCCCAGGAAGGTTTGCCGCGCATCCTTGACACGCATCCGCGGGCCATACGTGTTGGTCAGCCGCAGGCTGCTGACGCGCATACCGTAGACGTTGTGATACAGGACGTGATACCACTCGCCGGCCATCTTGTTGATGCCGTTGACGTCGGTCGGATGGAGCGGGTGTTTTTCGTCGACCGGCACATAGTCGGGTTTGCCGTAAATCTGGCGCGTGCTGGAGTAGACGATCGTGATGGCCGGGTTGTGCTTGCGGCACGCTTCCAGGATCGACACCTGACTACGGACGTTGATCTCCAGGTCGGTGTACGGATCGGTCATCGAATCGAGATGGCTGTTTTGTCCGGCCAGGTTGAACAGCACGTCCTGCCCGCGGACCAGATAATCCATGCTGAACTCGTCGCGCACGTCGGCGATATTCACGCGCAGCCGATCTTCGTAGCCGGCGATGTTGAACAGGTTGCCGCCATACTCTGGGATCAGTGAATCGACGAGAACGACCTGGGCGCCCAGATCGGTTAGTCTGCGGCCGAGCGTGCTGCCGATAAAGCCCAGCCCCCCCGTGATCAGAACGCGCTTTCCGGCGTAAAAGTTCCCGAACGTCATGGGATTGGCTCGCCCGGCGTCGGCCTGGCTTCGCTCGCCGTGTCCCTGCCGCGCAGATGCTCGCGTTTGACGACCAGCCGCCACCACCAGCCGACCATCGCGATCAGCGTTCGGGCGACGCGCGGGAAGTTGAAGAACTGCGACTGGCCGTACTGCCGATACCAGTGATGCACCGGCACTTCGACGATCCGGAATCCGGCATCCTGTATCTTTTTTACCATCTCAAACGTGATCGTGCCAGTCGTCGATTCAAGGCTGACCCGATCGAAGATGCTGCGCCGCATCAGGCGGAAGTCACAGTCCACGTCGCGGATGACCAGACCGAAGGCCGCCTTGACGAAGACTTGGTAGGCCAGGCCGATGACCACGCGGTGGAACGGGTCGTGCCGCTTGATTTTGTATCCGTTGACCATGTCGACGCCGTCGTCGACGGCTTCCACCAGCCGGGCCAGTTCGCGCGCGTCGTATTGCGCGTCGCCGTCGGTGTAGAAGATCCAGTCTTTGGTGG
>JBOGUH010000439.1:0-3319 GCA_050695975.1 Anaerolineae bacterium | reverse complement strand
GCCGCTGGCACGCCCTTTAGGGTTCCACTTCGGGAGAGGGGGTTGGAGGGTGAGGCAATTACCGAATGCTCTCGAAAATGAGTATCACCACGCGAGGCACCTGCATGAAAGTCATCGAATCTGACCTGCCCGATGTACTCCTCATCGAGCCTGAGGTACGTGGGGATGCCAGAGGCTATTTCATGGAGACGTGGAACGTGGCGCGCTACGAACAGGCGGGACTATCCGCCCGCTTTGTCCAGGATAATGTGTCGTACTCCGCGCGGGGCACTCTGCGTGGACTGCACTTTCAAAACCCAAACGCGCAGGGCAAGCTGGTTTACGTGCTGCAAGGCGAGGTCTTCGACGTGGCCGTCGATATTCGCGTGGGATCGCCCACCTTTGGACGCTGGACGGGCATCACCCTGTCGGGCGACAATAAGCGCCAGGTCTACATCCCCGAAGGCTTCGCGCACGGATTCTGCGTCACCAGCGAGCATGCCCTGCTCGCCTACAAATGCACCGACTTCTACAATCCCGAGGCCGAGGCGAGTGTCCTGTGGAACGACCCGGACATTGGGATCGACTGGCCCGTCAGGCTTCCGATCTTGTCGGACAGGGACAAGAACGCGCCCCGCTTAAAAGACATGCCGCCAGACCGCCTGCCGAAGTTCCCATGATGACGCATAAGGGTCTACTTTTACAACTTCAATTCTCGCTCAATGAGACTGACCATGGATTCTGGCGCTTGTGCTGCGTCGACGGCAAGCACACCCTCTGGCTCTTCTAACGCCTCGAACTGGCTGGCCAGGAGGCTCGCTTTCATAAAATGACCCGGGCGCTCCTGGAGCCGTTTCTGAATGAGATCATAGTCCCCCTTCAAGTAGATTACATATACATCCTGTGTGTCTCTCAACAGACGGTCGCGGTAGGCTTGCTTGAGCGCAGAAGAAGCGATCACAGCGGACCGACCCTCGCGAACGAGTTCGCGGATCAGGCGATTGAGCGCCGCGAGCCAGGGGGCGCGGTCGGCGTCGGTCAAGGGCGTGCCTTGCCTCATCTTGTCGATGTTGGCCTGGGGATGAAAGTCGTCCCCCTCATAGAATCGCCAACCGAGATGTTTGGCGAGGAGTTGCCCGATCGTCGTTTTGCCAGAGCCGGAAACGCCCATCAGGATGACGATCATTTCTACTCGCGCGGCACGACTCGGATTTTCCACGGATTACACGGATGGTGGCTCGCGCTCGGATTTGAGCCAGTCCGGGACAAACAACCATTGATGGTTGATTCGGAACTCCGTCGCCTGCGGCGACGGAAACACGCGGCGTGGCCGCAGGCTGCGCTCCCCAAAATTGATCAGCAGACCAACCGCTAAACCCGTGTGGTTCAGGTAGGTGATCACCTGGCCCAGATACTTTTGGTGCAATGTGGCGAAGGCTTTGATCTCGATAATTACCTTGTCTTCAACGATAAGGTCTGGGATGTAGTAACCGACCAGCCGTTCGCCATCAAACACTTCGAGTTTCGGTTCGCCATCAAAGGAAAGCCCGGCCTGCTCAAGCTCTGCCTCGAGCGCTTGTTGATAAATCCTCTCCTTGTGCCCCGGCCCGAGTCGCCCATGCACCGCCATCGCCGCGCCGTTGATGCGGTAAGTCAGGTCTTCGTGCGGCCCCTCGACCTTTTTACCCATCATTTTCCTCCATCTCATCCGAGCGTCCGTCTATCCCTGCCTTGAATCCGTGCTGGCAGCACCTCGCGAAGTCGCCCGGCCTCCACCGGCGGGCCGATGATGCCCATGTCGTACATCTCGTCGATCAGCCGCGCCGCCTTCGGATAGCCGATGCGCAGCTTGCGCTGCAGCAGCGACGCGCTCGCCCCGCGCTCACGGCGGACGAGCTCGATCGCCGTCTGCAGCAGCTGCTCCTCATCATCTTCGTCGACCAGGCTCGAACCGCTCGACTTGCCCGTCCCTAGTTTGAGCAGCTGCGCCATGCTGGCGTCCCACGGCGCCGGCGCCGGCCCGACCTCCGCATATTGATCGCGCCAGAACGTCACCAGGCTGTCGATCTCCCGATCGGACACGAAGCAGCCCTGGACGCGGATCGGGCGACCCGAGTCAGGCGACTGAAACAGCATATCGCCCCGGCCCAGCAGCGTCTCGGCCCCGACCGCGTCGAGGATCACGCGCGAGTCCACGCCGGACGCCACCGCGAAGGCGACGCGCGCCGGGAAGTTCGCTTTGATCAAACCGGTCACCACGTCGGTCGACGGGCGCTGCGTGGCGACGACCAGGTGGATGCCCGTCGCGCGCGCCATCTGCGCCAGGCGGCAGATCGTCTTCTCGACTTCGATCGGCGAGCTCAGCATCAGGTCGGCCAGTTCGTCGATCATCATGACGATCGTCGGCAGTTTGCGCTCGCCCGGCCTGAGCATTTTTAGATTGTAGTCTTTGAGGTTTCGCGCGCCGAGTTCCGCGAACAACTTGTAGCGGTTATCCATCTCGTGCATCACCCAGCGCAGCACGCCGACGATGCGATCCGTGTCGACTTCGACCTTGCCGTAGATGTGCGGCAGGCCGTTGAAGCGGACCAGCTCGACCATCTTGGGATCGATCATCACGAGACGCAGATCGGCGGGCGTATTGGAAAAGGTCAGGCACGCCGTCAGCGCCGAGATCAGCACGCTCTTGCCCGAGCCGGTCGTGCCGGCGACGAGCAGGTGCGGCATGGCCGCCAGATCGGCCCAGATCGGCTCGCCGGACACGTTGCGGCCCAGCGCGATCTTGAGCGGGGCCTTCTGACGCGCGAAGGCCTCGCTGAGCATGACGCCGCGCAGCGAGACGCGGGCGATCTTTTCGTTGGGCACCTCGATGCCGACGTACGACTTGCCCGGCACCGGCGCTTCGATGCGCAGCGAGGGCGCGGCCAGCGCCAGCGCTAAGTCATTTGTCAGCGAGGTGATCTGACCCACGCGCACTTTGTGGCGGCGCGGCACGCCATCCGGCCCGGGCCGTTCGATGTAGCCAGGCTCCAGTCCAAACTGCGTCACGGCCGGGCCTTGATTGGTTTCGACCACGCGCCCTTCCAGACCGAAGTGGCGCAGTGTCTCTTCGATCGTGCGCGCCTGGTGTTCCGCTTCCTGCGCGGCAATACCCTCCGCCGAATGATCGTGAAGCAGATCGAGCGACGGCAGGGCCGGCATGATGTCGGCGATCTGCTTCTCCGAAAGCGGCATCGGGAGCTGCTCGGGTTTCGCTACAGGCGGAGCCGGCGGCGCGCCGGCACGGCGAGGCTCCACGCGGGGCAGGCCGGGCGCGGGGCCTGACGGCGCGCCGGTGGTG
>JBOGUH010000438.1:0-2253 GCA_050695975.1 Anaerolineae bacterium | reverse complement strand
GGGTCGGGGGGTGAGGCAAGATTCGCCACCAACTTGAAATGCACGCCTAAGATCGACGACCGCGCAGCGCGGCAAAGCCGCCCAGCAGCACGCCGAGCACGCCGAGCGCGATGGCGATCAGCGCCGTCGTATTCGCACTGTTGGCGGCCGCTTCGGCCCGGCTGACGGCTTGATTCAATGCCTGCGCATCTGGCAGCGGTTCTGGAAATTGCAGCCTGGCTGCGTCGGCCACTTCTTCGATATCTATACTCGTATTCACCTCGGTGTCTTCGATCTTGCCCGACAACTTCAGCGTGTAGGCGCCGCGCCGGGTCGGGATGAAGTCCGCGGCATACTGGCCCGGTTGATCCTCGCCGGCCGGATGCAGTTCCAGCTTCAGGTCTTTTCCGCCGGTACTGACGGTGACTTCAAGCATATTGACATCCTCGACCGGCTCGCCTGAATCGGTCTTCAGGATACTGATGAAAACGGCGTTCTTCAGGCCGGCCAGGGGCGGCTCGTCGACCCAGCCGATTTCAAGCGTGTACGGACCCACCACGACCTCCTCATGAGCAAGCACGACGAGCGGTAAAGCCAAAACCATTATCGCGGCTATCGTTGCGCTCCAACGTATTCGCAGACGCATGGTTCACCTCCTGGAAGGGATTAGAGTTCGTGGAACTCGGCAGCAAAAGAGACGCGTTGCCAACGAGCCAAGCGCAACGCGGGTTGGCTTCATCGGACGCACGAGAACCCAGGTCGTCCGTTTGGCTATACTCGACGGAGGCGCGTCAAGCGCGTGGGGGAGGATCGGGCGGGGATAGGGCAATCGATGCAGCGCTTGCGTCGTATTCGACACGTTCGCCATCAAGCGACGGTGGTTGCGCCGGCAAGAGAATGGCATCACTAAAATTCGCGCTGCTGCCAGCCATCAGTGAACTGGTCGAACTGGAGATACCTATGCTGGAAGAATGCTGATGCGGAGAGTGTATCGGATGTCCGGGCAGCGGCCGGCCGTCGGGCGTTTGACCGTATAACCCGGCGTCGATTCTCGCGTGGACAGCAAAATCGATCAGCCAATAGGAGCTGAGGCCGATCGGAACCAATGCCAACCCGCAACAGATGACCAGGGAGACGATGCGTTGAACAAGATCGAATTTCACGGCGAGTTACACGCTCGCTTTCCCTCCCGCCTCCGTCTCGGCCGGCCGGGCTTCTCGCTTCTGGCCCACGATCTGGCTGATGTACGCCTGCACATCCTGCTGCAGGATCTCCTCGACGCGGGTAGCAAACGTCTCGTAAGCCTGGGCGTGTGAGTTGCGCCGGCTATAAGGGCCGCTGAGTTGGAAGAAGTTCCAGCCTTCGCTTTTCAGCAGTTCGACCGTGCCGCGATAATGGCGCCAGCGCTCGCTGTAATGGAAGAACTCTTCGGTCGCGCTGGTGATCGCCACGATCAAGCTAATCCCGAAAATGACCCAGCGCAGCGCTTCGACGGCCGGCTCTTGCAGGTTGATGCCCACCAGCGCCGGCACGATCACGCCGCCGATGATCGCGGTCAGGCGCAAGGCGTAGTGTCGGGTGCGGGCGTGTCTGGCTTTGCTTTCCATCCAGATCACTTGATCGACCCAACGGCTTTTGAGAATGTGTTTTTGAGTGTCGTTCAACTCCAGCGAGTCAATCAGTTTGCCAAAGTCTTGCTTCAGCCAATCGCCGTAAGCGGCTTCGTTGCCCATGCCGGACTCCTTATTGTTCTCCTGTCAATCGCCGCAGCAACAGATCGACCAGCCTTTCCGGCGGCTGCGATAACTCGAACAACGTCACCCGATCGTATCGCGTCAGTGTCGCCAATCGCCGCTGCGCCGTGTCCCGACGGCGCACCGCGTCGGTCACTTCGTCCGCCAGCCGGCCGCTGCCTGAAAGAAAGATGATCGCGCGTCGCTGCTTGACATTCCACTCCGCTTCTTTCAGCGCGATGCTGCCTCCGTTGGCGAGCAGGGCCAGCGAAGGCGCGTGAGCTGAGAAGTGGGCTGCCAGCCCATACATGAGTTGGGTCTCGCCGCCCCATTCGTCGCTCTCGACCAGCACGAAATGGGAGTGGTGAGGCTCGAGTATCTCTTCGGCGCGCGGCCCGCCCGGCTCAACTTCGGCGCGCGCCGGCACGACCCCGATGTATGGGGACGTCCGCCCGCCCTGCGCCAGCGCTGTGCCCATCAGCACCATGACGCCCGAGTGTGTGCCACCGTCGATCACGGTGACGCCGGCCTGGGCGAGGGC
>JBOGUH010000437.1:0-4722 GCA_050695975.1 Anaerolineae bacterium | reverse complement strand
GAAGGGGTTGCTCGGGCCGAACCAGTTGAACAAGATCGGCGAGAAGGCGATGATCGGCACCGAGTTCGCGGCGATGGCGAACGGCAGCATGGCCTGGCTCAACATCACCCAGCGGGCAGTGATCAGCGCCATCACGATGCCGCTGAGGCTGCCCAGCGCGAATCCGCCCAGCGCGCCGCGCAGCGTGTTGAACACTTTGTTAAACAGGATCGACTGCTGATCCACGAAGGCCTCGAGGATGCTGGTCGGCTTGGGGATCAGGAACTGCTGGATGTTGAACGCGCGCACGATCAGTTCCCAGGCCAGCAGCACCGCCACCGCCACGATCAGCGTTGGCAGGTAATAACGCAGACGGCGGATGGCGGATGGCCTGTCGCTTATCGCATATCGCGTATTGCGTATCGCAGATGGCTCATTGCTCGTCGATTCACGCATCACGCGTCACCTATCACTCGTCACGCTTCATACGCCTCGCGCAGGCTCTCGCGCACGTCCGTCACCGCCGCGAAAAAGCGTTCGTCTTCACGGGTCTCGAACACGCGTGGGCGGGGCAGGTCGATATTCACTACTTTGGTGATGCGGCCCGGTCGCGGCGACATGACCACCACCCGGTTGGACAGAAAAACCGCCTCGGCGATGCTGTGCGTCACGAAGATGACCGTGCCGCCGGTCTTGCCCCAGATCTTGAGCAGCTCCATGTTCATCCGCTCGCGGGTGAACTCGTCGAGCGCGCCGAAGGGTTCGTCCATCAGCAGCAAGGCAGGCTCAAAGGCCAGCGCGCGCGCGATCGCCACGCGCTGCTGCATGCCGCCGGAGAGCTGCCAGGGATAATGTTCGGCGAACTTCTCCAACTCGACCAGCGTCAGCATCTCCTGAGCCCGTTTGGCCCGCTGCTGCGGCGAAAAGCCCATGATTTCCAGCGGCAGCTGCACATTCTGGCGCACGCTGCGCCAGTCGTAGAGTGTGGCGGCTTGAAACACAAAGCCGTAATCGCGATCGATGCGCGCCTGCCGCGGCGGCTTCCCGTTGACCCGCAGCTGCCCGGACGTGGGTGTGAGCAGGTCGGCGATCAGGCGCAGCAGCGTCGACTTGCCGCAGCCGGACGGGCCGATCAGCGACACGAACTCGTTCGCGCCGATCTCCAGGTCGATGTTCTGCAGCGCCACGACCAGTTCGCTGCCGCTCCCGTCGAAGACCTTGTTGACGTTCTGAAGTGAAACCACGCTCGATATTTCATCTTGGATTTTTGATTTCGGACTTTGGATCGCCGGCATTTCCACGCGTTTGACTCCTAAACTCCAACTCTAACTCACTCGCTCACCGGCCGTCGTCTCATCACCCAGCGTTCCACCAGCGACACCGCTGCGAAAAACAGGATGCCGACCAGCGAGGCCATGACGATCGTCGCCCAAAGTTTCTCTGGCTCGGCAGCATAATTGCCGCTGGCGCGCAGGATCGCGGCCGCCAGGCCGTCGCTGCGGCTCGACGGCAGCTCGCCGACGATCGCGCCGACCACGCTGCCCGTGGCAGACACTTTGAGCGCGGTGAAGATGTACGGCAGCGCCGAAGGCACACGCAGTTTCCACAGCACCGTCCAGGTCGGCGCCGCGTACGATCGCATCAGGTCGAGCGCCATCGGATCGGGCGACAGCAGGCCGCGCAGCGTGTTGATCGTCACCGGGAAGAAAGTCAGGTACGCCGAGATGACTGCGACCGGCAGCCAGCCCGCGCCGAGCGCGCTGACGATCATCGGCGCGATCGCCAGGATGGGCACCGTTTGCGAAGCGATCGCGTAGGGCAGCAAGGCCCGCTCCAGGAGCCTCGAGTGCGCGAAGAGGGCGCCCAGGATGAACCCCAACAAGCTGCCGGCCAGGAACCCAACGAACGCCTCGCGCCAGGTGAACAGCGCCGCGTCGGCCAGGATGCCGACCAGCAGGAGCGGCCCGTTGCGCCGGGCCGGCTGCAGCAGCTGCTCGGCGATGTTCTGCCAGTGTGGCATTTTCCATGGAAAGTCAGTCAGCGGCAGCACGTTGCCGGTTGCGTTGCCCAGGGCGATGTACACTTCCCAAAACAGGAGCAGCGCCGAGATCACCACAACCACGCCCAGCGTGCGCGAGGCGCGGCCGGGAGCGATGAACAGAACCACCAGCGCAAGCGCCAGACCGACCAGGATCAACGGGTACCAGATCGAATCGGGCACAGCCGGGATATTCAGCAGCAGTAGATCGAAGCCGAGCAGCGCCCAGAACAGCGGTCGTCGACTTCGCTGAGTGTGTCGCGCGAGCGCATACACGCCGCGAGCGGTCAGCACCGCCACCAGCAATCCCATCGCCGCCAAGGACAATCGGGCTGTTGCCAGCACCGACTCCTCGCTCAAGTCGTTGCGCACAGCGATCCAGAGGGCGAGCTGGCCAGGTGTGGACTCGACCAGCGATGGATCGCTCAGCGGCATCGCCGCGTACGCGCTGGCGACGATCAGGCCGATCGCCAACATGCCTATCGTCAAGGCGATCAGCAGGCTGCGCTGAATAAGGGCACGGCCGGCAGGCTGGCGCGCGTCCGATTCAGCCGATGGGCGCAGTTCGGTTTCGAGCATAGCGGTATTATGAGGAAAATCGGCCTGCAATATTTATTCGAGCTATGGGACGGGGAAAAGTATAGTACGTGCTAGACGTCAAGTCAAAACGTTCAGACCTGTCAGGTCTACCTGGCTCCCGTAATGTAATTCTCGAGCTGCTCAATGATGAAACTTTGTTCGGAGATAACGGCTTTGACCACATCCCCGATCGAGATCACGCCGAGCACCTGGTGATCGTCGGCGAGCACGGGCAGATGCCGGATGTGCTTGTCCGTCATCAGCGCCATACAGTCTTCGATGGTTTGCTCGGGGCGGACGTAGACCACTTTCGAGGTCATGATTTCGCTCACCGGCGTATCTTTTGAGGTCTTGCCTTGTAAGACAACCTTGCGAGCGTAGTCACGCTCGGAGAAGATGCCGACCAGCTGCCCAGCCTCGAGCACCAACAGCGCGCCCACATTCTTGCCGGCCATAAGCGCGAGCGCCTCATACACCGATGTCGTCGGCGCAACCGACCAGACGTCGGATCCTTTTCCTTGCAACAGCTGCTTGACGGTTTTCATGGCTCAACTCCTTGTCTGATATGTTGTTGGAGTCAGTGCCGGCTTGCGTTACACAGGCCGTATCACTCGCTCGATCTCAGTTGCCCATACCAGCAGCGCCTCATCGGCGTACCAGCGCGCGGCGACTTGCAGGCCCATCGGCAGACCGGCCTCGTTGCAGCCTGCCGGGAGGTTGAGTGTCGGCAGGCCGCTGTGCGTCCACGGCAGATTCATTACCGGGTCGCCTGTGCTATCGAGGCCTTTAGGCGCCGGGCCAGGCGCCGCTGGCGAAATCCATAGGTCGATGCCCTGTTCGTCCATGAGAGCGGTTAACTCGTTGCGCAGTGTCTCCCGACCGCTTAGAGATCGAGCGAGCACATCCTCAGAAACGGATTGGCCGCTTCGGATGAGGTCTGCGGTCTTGGGATGGTACAACTCGCCATAGCGGGCGAACCACTCGGCATGGACTCGCGCCGCTTCCGCAGCGACGATTAGATTGTGCCGCTCGCGAATCTCTGCGTAGTCTTCCATGGCGGGCATGGACTTGATTTCGTATTCAGCTGTGGTCATGTGTTGGCATACTGACCGAAAGTGCGCCAGCCCTTCATCGCTTGCGCAGGTGAGATACGGCCCTTCAGGGATTCCTAAAACAGGCTGACGACCGGGAATCTCAAATCTCCAACCCCGCTCCGCTCCGCTGCGGGGGCCATGGTCTCTACAAAGCAAGCTCGCCACCTGCGCCGCATCAGCCAGGTTTGCTGTGAAAGTGCCAACATGGTCGAGCGAGGGCGACAGCGGAATGACGCCGGCTCGCGAAATTCGTCCGTAGCTCGGCTTGTAGCCGACGACGCCGCAGAACGCCGCCGGTCGGGTAATCGATCCAATCGTCTGCGTGCCCAACGCCAGCGGGCAAAACCCCGCTCCAACGGCTGCCGCCGAGCCGCTGCTCGATCCGCCGGGCGTGTGATCGGGATGGTGTGGGTTGCGCGTCGGCCCCGGCGCGAAGTAGGCAAACTCGGCAGAGATGGTTTTGCCCAGAATCAGCGCGCCCGCGTTTCTAAGAATCGTTACACTCTCGGCTTCAGCGCCTTGAAAGAGATCGGGCGGCAATCGACTGCCGGCGCGCGTGACGAAACCGTCGACGTGAAAAATGTCCTTGACGCCGACGAGGACGCCGAATAACGGCGGGCGCGAATCGGGCTGCGGATATCGATCGAGGAGCACCTGGGCCTCACGACGCAACCGATCGAAGCGGCCTTCCTCCGGCACGAAAGCCAAGACCGAAGGCTCGCGCGCGTTGAAGCGCGCCTCGACCCCATCGATCTCATCCATCACGTTCGCGTCACGTTGCACGTTTTCACGCAGCACGTTGTGCATACTTCTCCGCCGCCAGCCTGACCGCATCGACGATGTGCTGATAGCCGGTGCAGCGGCACAAGTTGCCGGAAATCGCTTCTCGAATTTCGGTCTCGGACGGATGCGGGTTCTCTTCCAGGAAGGGGACGAGCGTCATTAAGATGCCCGGGGTGCAGAAGCCGCACTGCAAGCCGTGCGCTTCCCAAAAGGCCTGCTGGAGCGGATGCAACTCGCTTGGGCTATTGG
>JBOGUH010000436.1:0-2069 GCA_050695975.1 Anaerolineae bacterium | reverse complement strand
CGCCAGGCCAGCGGCAGCCGATCGTGCTCGAGAAAAACGCGCCCGATCGACACCGCCCGATACGACCGATCGGCCAGGCTCGATGGCTCATCGAGCGCGGCGGCCAGCGCCGCCGCTTCGGTGGTGTCCGCGCTGTTCAAGACCGCTCGGGCGCGGAACGGATCGTCGAGCGCAAGCAGCGCGCCGAGATAATAACGCGCGACTGAGTCCGCCGGGTTCGCGGCGAGCATCGCGCGCGCCGCCGCCTCTGCCGCGGGCCAGTCGTGCGCGGCGATCAGCGCGTCGATGTGTCGAATGCGCACATTTCGATCGCCCGGCCGCGCGGCGACGACGATCGACCACTGCGCCGCCGCTCGCCCAGCCTGCCCTGTCGACTCGGCGACCCGCGCCCGACACCCCGCGGCATCGATCCCGTCCGCGCCCGCGCGCTCGGCTCGATCGACGTAAGCCTCAGCCTCATCGATCCGCCCACGCCGCAGCGAGACGTCACACAGGCGCAGGAGGATGATCGGGTTGTGCGGCTGGTGTTCGAGCGCCTGAAGATACTGATCAGTCGCGGCGCTGTACAGGAATCCATCACGATACGCATCGCCACGCTGCACGAAGATCGCCGCGCCTGAGTCATCGGCTCCGGAACCGACCGTCCCGACGACCAGAACGACGACCACGATCAAGAGAAGTCCAACCCGCCACCGCATGGCGCAGATTATATCAAACACCACACGACCTCCAACCTCTAACCCTTCGACCCTTCGGCTTCGCTCAGGGCAGGCTTCGCTCAGGGCAGGCTTCCAACTTCCATCTCACGCGGGTATAATAGACCGCCGGAGGCCAACTGCATGGATTTCTCACTCTCGCCCGAACACTCGATGGTGCAGAAGATGGTGCGCGACTTCGCCACGAAGGAAGTCTACCCCACCATCAAAGAGTACGACCGCAAACAAGAGATGAATCCGGCCGTGCTGCCGCGCATGGCCGAACTGGGCATCCTCGGCATCTGCATTCCGGTCAGGTACGGTGGACAGGGCTTCGACTACATTTCGCTCGGCCTGACGTGCGAGGAACTCGAGGCGGTGGACACGTCGCTGCGCGTGGTGATGTCGGTGCACATGGGCTTGAACAGCCTGGCGCTGCTGCAATGGGGCACTGAGGAGCAGAAGCAGCGTTTCCTCGTCCCGCAGGCGAAGGGGGAGAAGGTCGCGATGTTCGGGCTGACCGAGCCGGGCGTCGGTTCGGACGTGGCGAATATGTCGTCGACGGCGAAGAAGGATGGCGGCGACACCATCATCAACGGCGAGAAGATGTGGATCTCGCTGGCGACGAAAGCGCATCATATCCTGTGGTTCGCCAAGACCGATCCGAACGCAGCCGACCCGCACGACGGCATCAGCGCGTTCGTGATCGAGACGGACATGAAGGGTGTGACGACGGGCGACATCCACGGCAAGCTCGGCGTGCGCGCCGGGTCGACCGGCTGGGTCAACTGCAAGGACGTGCGCGTGCCGGCGAGCCACCGCATCGGCGAGGAGGGTGAGGGCTTCAAGATCGCCATGAGCTGCCTGGACAATGGCCGATACACCGTCGGCAGTGGCGCGGCCGGGTTGATCCGCGCCTCGCTCGAAGCCAGCGTGAAGTATGCGAACTTCCGCAAGACGTTCGGGAAAGAGATCGGCAAGCACCAACTGATTCAGCAGAAGATCGCCTATATGTCGCAGAAGTATGAGATCGCGCGGCTGCTGTATTTGCGCGCCGGATGGATGAAGAATCAGGGTCTGCGCAACACACGTGAGACTTCGCTGCTCAAATGGTACGCCACCGACGCTTCGTTCGAGGCGGCCAACGACGCGATTCAAGTCCACGGCGCGTACGGCTACAGCGACGAGTACGACGTGGAGCGTTACCTGCGCAACAGCCGGGGCGCGATCATTTACGAGGGCACGAGCGAGATCCATCAACTGATGCAGGCCGGCTACGCGCTGGGCTACCGCGTCGACGCGCCGCTGCGCTGCGAACTGCCGGCGCACGATCCGAAGGTGTGGCAGGAATGATAGAAACGGTTCAACTCCCAG
>JBOGUH010000435.1:0-2813 GCA_050695975.1 Anaerolineae bacterium | reverse complement strand
ATGCCGGCGACCTGCCGGACCTGCTCGGCAAGCAGCGCTTTTTCGGCGAGATCGCCGAGCGCACACAGATGCCCGGCGTCGCGACCGGGCTGGTGTATACACACGTCGGCGGCGACATCGTCTTCATCGAAGCGACGTACTTCCCCGGCGGCAAGGGCTTCACGCTCACCGGTCAGTTGGGTGACGTGATGCGTGAGAGCGCGCAGGCCGCGCTATCCTACGTGCGCGCCAACGCTAAGTCGCTCCACGTCTCCGACGACATTTTCGCGCACAACGACATCCATCTGCACGTGCCGGCCGGCGCACAGCCCAAAGATGGCCCGTCAGCCGGCGTGACGATGGCGACGGCGATCGCTTCGCTGCTGACCGGGCGGCCGGTTCGCGACGATGTGGCGATGACCGGCGAGATTACGCTGCGCGGCCAGGTGCTGCCGGTCGGCGGTATCAAGGAAAAAGTCCTGGCCGCGCATCGGGCTGGCCTGAAGACGATCATTCTGCCCAAGCGCAACGAGAACGATATCGACGACATTCCGAAAGAGGCGCGTGACACACTCCAGTTCATCCTGGCCGACCGCGTCGATCAGGTCTTCGCCACGGCGCTGCGCCAAGCGGAGTCGCAAGCAGACCCGGCTGCCCAACGCCAGACCATCCCCAACGGGCACACCACACCGCGCTCGGCGAAGAAGACATAGGCGGGTCATGAAGAAGATCCTGATCATCGACGACGATAAAACCACGGCGACAATGCTGCGAACCCTGTTTGAAATGGAAGGCCTGGAAGGCGTGATCTGTTCGCGCGCCGATCAGGTGATCTCCGACGCACGCCGCGAAAAGCCCGATGTGCTCCTGATGGATGCTCACCTGGCCGATGTCGACAGCCTGGATATTTTGCGCGAGATCAAATCGGACCCGGCGCTGAGGGCGATCCCGGTGGTGACGGTCTCCGGCATGGATCGCTCCGAAGAGTTCTTGCCCGCTGGCGCAGCCGCGTTCGTGCTCAAACCGTTCAAGCCGGTCGAACTGATGGCCGTGCTGAAGCGGACCATTCAATCTTAGGAGCAGTTAGACCTGCCAGGTCTCTACCCCACTCGCTGCGCTGCGGGGGGTCCTTCGCGAGACCTGGTACACCGAATTCCCTGGGGACGTTTTGGGCTCTGAAAGTGGAACCCACTTTAGTGTGGGCAAGTAGCCTGCCATCGACCTGGGCGGCTGCGAGTTCCTTTTGCGCCTTGACTGTGCCGGCATACCTGCCCATCCGTGTAATCCGTAGGAAATCCGTGTGGCAGGTCTTGAGAAGAGACAACCCCTGTGGCTTCGAAACGAAAACGTGACAATCAGCGGGAGTGGCGGCGAGTGGATCTGCATCTCCACACGCCGGCCTCATCCGACTATCAAGTTCCGCATACGACATTTCTGGATATTCTACGGGCTGCGGAATCGCGCGGCCTCGACATCATCGCCTTCACCGACCATAACAGCGTGGCGGGTTACGACCGCATGCAGGAGGAGGTCGCACAGCTCGAACTGCTCGAGCAGCTGAATCGCCTGCACGCCGACGAGCGGCGCAAGCTGGAGGAGTATCGCCGCCTGCGCCGAAAGGTGCTGGTGCTGCCCGGCTTTGAGTTCACAGCCACCTTCGGGTTCCACATCCTGGGAATCTTCCCGGAGGCCAAGTCGGTCCGCGAGATCGAGCACATCCTGCTCAGCCTGAATGTGCCGGCGGACAAACTGGATCAGGGATCAGGCGAGGTCGGCGCGACGGCCGACGTGCTGACCGCCTATCGCGTGATCGACGAGGCCGGCGGCATGGCCATTGCTGCGCATGTCAACTCCAGCCACGGCGTGGCGATGCGCGGATTGGGCCTCGGCGGGCAGACCAAAATCGCCTACACCCAGGATGCGCGCCTGCTGGCGCTCGAAGTCACCGACCTGGAGCAGAAAGGCAGACGCACGATGTCGGCTTTTTTCAGCGGCACCAAGCCGGAGTATCCGCGCCGGATGCACTGCATTCAGGGGTCGGATGCGCACCGGCTCACCCGCGATCCGAAAAATGCCAAGAATCTGGGTGTGGGCGACCGCGTCACGGAGCTGCTGTTGGACGAAGTCAGCTTCAATGCCCTGCGCGATCTGTTGCGCGGCACCGATTTCGCTCGCAGCCGGCCCTACCGCCCCAGCCAGGCCCCGTTCGACTTCATCCGCGCCGCACGTGAAGCCGGGCCCAGCATCATCCAGTCCTTCCACGAAAGTTACTCGCAGCGCGGCGGCCGTTTGAAAGCGATCATCGCCGACGTGTGCGCCTTCGCCAACACCAACGGTGGAACGGTCTACGTGGGCGTGCCCGGCGATCCGCGCAAGCGCGCGCCGGGTGTGAGCAATCCCCAGGAGGGCGTGTCGACCATCGCCAAAGCGATCCAGTCCGTCACGCCGCCGCTCGACGTGACGATCGCTGCCCACAAATCCGGCGGTGTGAACGTCATTCGGATCATCGTGCCACGCGGCGACGATCCGCCTTACGCGATCGACGACAACAAGATTTATGTTCGCGACGAGGCCGAAACGACGCTGGCTGTGCGCGACGAGATCGTCCAGCTCGCCAGGCGCCAGGAGGGAGCGCCGGTCGCTGCGCCTGGGGCTGAGCTGGCGCCGGTGGTTGAGGCGGCTCTGGCGCCGGTCGATGGCGCGGTCGGAGCGCCGCGTACCGGTGTGGAGGTGGTGGCCAGCGAAGAACGCGAGGGTCGCTGGTATCACACCATGCGCGATCTGCGTAACGGGAACGTGGTCAAGAACGTGACGCAGAAATCGGCGCGCAAGCT
>JBOGUH010000434.1:0-2608 GCA_050695975.1 Anaerolineae bacterium | reverse complement strand
ATCGTATCCCTCGTAGCTGCTCCTCATTGAGCAGTTCTTTTCATCCCACCCCCCATAACCATGACATCCGATCCTTCTCTAACGGCATTTCCGGCCTCACCCCGGGACACCGTTCAAGTGCGCTTTGAGGATGGCGCTGGCACATACGAAGCGCCGGTCGGGACGCCGCTGGAAACGTTCATCCGCGCAGCCCACCCCGGCTTGCTGGACCTCGTCGTCGCCGCTGTCGTCAACGGAAAACTCGGCGAACTCAACACGCCGATCGTCCGCGATTCCGATGCCTCCCTGGTGACCCGCAGATCGCGCGACGGCAGCCGCATCTACCGACGCTCGCTCACCTTCCTGCTCGTCGTCGCCGCGCACGAGCTGTTCGCCGGCGCGCGGACACTCGTCGATCATTCGCTGCCGTACGGCGGCTACTATTGCGAGATCGTCGGTCACATGCCGCTCGGCCGTGCTGACCTCGATCAGCTGCGCCGGCGCATGCGCGACATCGTCGAAGCCGACGAGCCGATCGTCAAGCGGCGCATCTCGCTGGCCGAAGCCGAGACCATTTTCACGCAGCAGGGCTACACCGACAAGCTGCGCCTGCTCAAATACCGCCAGAAAGACTATCTCACTGTCTACACGCTGCGCGGCCTCACCGACTACTTCTACGGCTACATGCTGCCGTCGACCGGCTACCTGCGTGATTTCGACCTCACCGAGTTCCCACCCGGATTGGTCCTACGTTTCCCGCGCCGCAGCCGGCCCGAGGCACTCTCAGCCCCGATCAAGTCATCCAAGCTCAGCGCCGTCTTTCGCCAGCACGCGGACTGGATGCAGATCATGGATGTGAAGGACGTCGCCGCGCTGAATGCGACGATCGGGTCGCAGCGCATCCGCGAAGTCATGCTGGTCAACGAAGCGCTGCACGAACAGCGCGTGGCCGAGATCGCCGGCCCGATCGCCGACCGGCGCGACACGCTCCGGCTGGTGCTGATCGCCGGGCCATCGGCGTCGGGCAAGACCACCTTCGCCAAGCGGCTGGCCGTCCAGTTGCTGGCGCACGGCGTCCGGCCGATCGCGCTCGGCATGGACGATTACTTTGTCGAGCGCGAGCGCACGCCGCGCGGCCTCGACGGCGAGTACGACTTCGAAGCGTTCGACGCCGTCGATCGCGCCCTATTCAATCAGCATCTGCTGCAGCTGACTGAGGGCCGCGAGGTGCAGCTGCCGCATTACAACTTCATGACAGGCACGCGCCAGCCCGGGTTGACTGTGCGCATCACACGCGATCACGTCATCCTGGTCGAAGGCATCCACGCCCTCAACCCGAACCTGCTGCCCGACATGCCACCGGAGCGCGTCTGCCGTGTGTATGTGTCGGCGCTGACGCAGCTCAATCTCGACGATCACAACCGCGTTTCCACTACCGATACGCGGCTGGTGCGGCGCATTGTCCGCGACGCGCGCGAACGCGGCTACTCGGCCCGTGGCACAATCTCGCGCTGGAACAAAGTCCGCGAAGGCGAGACGCGCAATATCTTCCCCTACCAGGAGAACGCCGACGTGATGTTCAACTCGGCGCTGGTGTACGAGCACGCCGTGCTGAAGCCGATCGTCGAGCCGCTGCTGCGCCAGGTGCGGCCGGGCACGCCCGAGTTCATCGAAGCCGAGCGCGTGCTGGCCTTCCTCGACTGGTTCCTGCCTTGCCCCAGCGATTTCGTTCCCGATAATTCGCTGCTGCGCGAGTTCATCGGCGGGTCCAGTTTGAAGGATTTTGAGGTGTGGGAGTCGAGATGACCTCATCCCCCACCCCTGCGAAGCGGAGAGGGGGGTGAGGTATGCCCCATCCCGTTCGCCGTCGCCGCTTCACCCGTGAAGAGTTCGACGCGCTCGTGGCCGAGGCGATGGACGCGCTGCCACCTGCGCTGCTCGAACAGATCCGCAACGTCGCGATCGTCGTCGAGAACGCGCCATCACCGGCGCAGCTGCGCCGCAACCAGGTTCCGCCCGGCAACACGCTGCTCGGGCTGGATGAGGGCGTCCCGCTCACGCGGCGAACGTCGCACTACGGCAACATCGTCCCCGACAAAATCACGCTGTTTCAAGCGCCGATCGAATCCGTCGCCGGCTACGATCCGGCGCGCATCCGCGAGCAGGTGAAGCGGACGGTTCTTCACGAGATCGCGCACTATTTCGGGATAGACGACGACCGGCTTGAGGAACTCGGTGCGTACTGACGATGCTCGATTCAAAGGATTTGACCCACCGCAGAGACGCTGAGGACGCTGAGCGATAAAGTGAAGAAAAACCACTGAAGAGTGATGATCAGACCTCTCTGTGCTCTCTGCGTCTCTGCGGTGAAGGCTAAGCGATCCGTAATCCCCCCGTAAGGCTCGCCCCTTACGCTGGAGGCATGCTCGCGATTAATATGAGCGGACAGCACATCCTGATCGTGGACGACGAGCCCAACGTCGGCGACGTGCTGGGCATTTACCTGCGCCGTGAGAACTTCAGCGTGTCGATCGCGCGCGATGGCGCGGCCGCGCTCGACGAAATCGAGCGCAAACCGCCCGATCTGCTGTTGCTCGACCTGATGCTGCCGCAGGTCGACGGCCTGCAG
>JBOGUH010000433.1:0-2559 GCA_050695975.1 Anaerolineae bacterium | reverse complement strand
GTATGAACTCGAATGACTGACCTGCTCCCTCCCATCATCCCTACCGAAGACTTCTGGTCGCGGCAAGCCAATGCGCAGGCGTATTCATTCGACTGCGCGCCGTTCGGCATCCCGGCCCGCATCACGGCCAACCAGGCCGAGGTGTTGGCCGCCGCGCGCTTATCGGCCGGACGCTATAGCCAGGCGACTGAGTCTAGCGGCGAGCCGATCGAGATTCAGATCGCCGTGAGTCAAAACACCGGCGCTCCGCTGCCTGACGACCTGCCCGTGCGCCTGGCATACGCTGGCGTCGGAGAGTGGATCACTGTCTCGGCCGGCGACTGGGGTCACTGCTTCGCCAATCTCCGCACGCGCATGGCGTGCGTGTTCTTATCACAATCGCTGGCTGCCGACGTGCGCTTCGTCAGCCGCTATCTCATCGATCACTACGTGCTCAACCTGATCCTGACCGAGTGGGCCATGCTGCACGCGTCGTGTGTTCTCGATGCGAGCCGGCAGCGACTCATCGTCATGGTTGCCACGCACAACACCGGCAAGTCCACCACCGCGCTGCGCTTGACGCGGGCCGGCTACCTATTCCTTGCCGATGGCATGGCGCTGCTTCGCCCGCCGAAGCCTCGCGCAGGTTCTGACCCTGCAGGAGGCTCTCTGGTTGTCGGGGGTTATCCAATCGGAGAAGTCAAGCTGAGGGACGATGTACTGGCGTTGTTTCCGGAGTATACTGGCGAAGCCGTGCGCGTGCGTGAGCAGCAGAAGACGATTGTCAACCTGCGGGCGGCCCATCCGGATCGAATCGTCGAATCGCTGATCACACCCGCGTCGATCCACGTCTGCTTCGTCGAGCGACGCGCTCAACTGCACACGCAGATCGTCTCGATCGATGTGGCAGAGGCCGTCCATCTCCTAACGGCCAACACCGTCTACTGGAACGACGCCTCGAAATTGGAACACAACACCGCGATGCTGCACCGCCTGCTCCGAATCGCCAACTTACATCGTGTGTGCCTCGGCACGGATCCAGATGACATCGTTGCGACCATTCAAAAATTGGCGTGACTCGGTTTACCGCCGTTGGCGTCGCGTTGCTCGATAGATAGGGATTGATCGGTGATGTTGGATGTCGTGGACAAGTATGCGCAGCCTGAAGTCGTGGACTTCTGGCGCACACTGAGTCGACAGGGACTACAAGCCTGCGAGATTGCGCTGATCGAGAAATATGCGCCGCCCTCGGGCGATGTATTGGACACGGGATGCGGCGCAGGGCGGGCCGCGTTGGCGTTCGCCAAACGCGGCTATCGATTGACCGGCCTCGAGCTGAGCCCCCACATGCTCGCCGCTGCGCAGACGCTGGGGCGCGAGGCAGAGAACACTGTCGCCTGGGTGCGGGGCGATGGGCGCAGGTTGCCATTTGAGAACGACTCATTCGATGTCGTGCTTGGGCTGTTTGCCATCATCCAGCACATCCCCGAGACCGAAGGGCGCGTTCGCTATTTAAGCGAATGCGCCCGCGTCTTGCGTTCGAACGGGGTTCTGCTCCTCGGGCTGGATAACGTGGCGCCGGCCTTGTTGTGCTATGGCTTCTGGGCGTGGCGTCGGCTGCGGCGAGCTGCCCCGTTCGCCAGGTTCAGTGTGTCACATCGGCCAAGGCTTACCGCTTCGCAGTCAGCGCCTTTGGCGAAAGTCGCCACCTATGCAGACGAAACGCTATGGGCGCCGCGTACGCCAGGTATACGAGAATCGCTGAAATGGCACGCGCGCGGCTTGCTTCGTTCGATGAAATGGCGCACGTGGGGCGGCGTGGTGGATGCGCTTCGGAGCGTGGGCCTCGCGCGGGGCGCGGTCGGGCATCGAAGGGTGGAGCAGGTATCCATGCCGCCGACGCCGGGCGCGATCCCCTATCACGTCTACTCGCGAAACGAGATCACCGCAGAAGCAAAGCAAGCGGGCTTACGATTACAGGCCCATCACTCGGGCACGGAACTCGCGGACGGTACCCCTGAGCCCGATTGGGCGCGTGTGAGAGCTAAGCAGGTGCTCTACGTCTTCGCCAGGTAGGAGCACCTTTTACCTCGGCACATACACCACCCTCGGCCGCGCAAACATGCCGGTCGGTGTCGGCGGCGCATCCGACTCCGTCAATTCCTCGCGCCGCACGTAATTCGCTTCGAGCAGCTCGACGAGCGCCGGGTCGGTCTCAAACGGGCTCTCATCCGAAATGATCGCAGCGTAGTATCGATTTTGAATGCGGCGCACTAAATCGTCCGGCAGCGGCAGTTTCCCACGTTCGCGGCCATGCCAGACGACCGCGATCTGCGCCGATGGCTGTTTGCCGGCCAGCACGGCATAGTACGGATGCATCATCACGAACACCTCGCCGTCGGTTGAGGCGATGCGCTCGATCAGCCGATCGCCGCTCTGGCGCATCTCCGTCGTTGGGATGAAGCGCAGCGGGTTGTACACGCCGAGGGCAAACTGAATGACGATGGCCACCGCGATCAACTCGGCGCGCCATGACGAAAGACGAACCCCCTCCGCTGCGCTTCGAGGGCAGGCGACCAA
>JBOGUH010000432.1:0-3262 GCA_050695975.1 Anaerolineae bacterium | reverse complement strand
CCGCACTGCGGCATACGCGTCGATCCGCCCATAGCCGGTGTCGTTGTTCGGGATCGTCGTGCTGAGTGGGACGGCGGTGCTCGTCAATGCGAACGCGGCGTCGGCGATCGTCAACGAGGGGTCAGCCGAGAGCATCAGCGCGATCGTCCCCGCCACGTGCGGCGCGGCCATCGACGTGCCGCTGGCGTTGGTGTATCCGCCGCCGGGGATCGACGAGCGCACGCTGACGCCGGGCGCGGACGCGTGCGGGCGGACCTCGCCCCAGGGTGACGGGCCGCGGCTGGAGAACGAGGCGACGATATCCTCGATGTCGGTCGCGCCGGCAGCGAACGCTTCGGGCAGCGAGGCCGGCGAACCGACGCTGGCGGCAAGCGGGCCACCGTTGCCGTTGCTGAACACGACGAAAGTGCCTGCGCTGCGCAGCAGGCGCAGGTCGTTCTGAAAGGTGGTGTCGTCGGACACACTGTTGCCCCAGGAGTTGCTCAGGACGTCCGGCGCGCGCGCAGGATCGCCGTCGGGAGCGAGTATCCATTGAAAGCCGGCGTGGATCCACGAGTCGTAGCCGAAGCCCTCGGCGTTGAGCGTTCGCGCAGCGATCCAACGGGCGCCGGGCGCGACACCGATGCCATTGCTGCCGACGAGTGTGCCCATGGTGTGCGTGCCGTGGCCGTGCGGATCGATCGGGTAGATCGCGCCGCCGTCCGTCGCGTCGTACCAGTTGCCAGGGTGATGGGTCAGCCCCTTGTTGTAACCACGATAGGCCGCCTGCAGCGCGGGATGCTGCCAGTCGACGCCGGTATCCATATTGGCGACGACGACGCCGGCGCCGCTGATATTCAGCGCGGTCCAGACTTCGTCGGCGCCGATTTTGGCGATGCCCCATTCGACCGAGGCTAGTCGGGTAGTCGAGTGGTCGCGCGAAGCGAGTCGAGTCGTCGCGCGAAGCACGCCGGGTAGTTGGATAACCCACTGCCGGTAACGATCTTCGCGGATCAGGCCGACGTCGTCGCGCGCAGCGAGCGTCGTGATGTCTTCGGCGACGACGTGAGCGGCCAGACCGTTGAAGATCCAGAACGGGCGCACCTCACTGGCGCGGCCGGCGATCACTCCCGCTGCGAGGAATGCCCGCACGCCGATCTGCGACTGGAGCGCGGTGGCTTGCAGCGTGTTCACGATCGCCTCGGCCCGATCCGCCCTGGCGGCCCACAACGATGCGCTTTCGAGATCGGCCTGTTGGCGCATCTCGATCACGATCGGGATGCGCTCGTCGGGCCGGGCGATGAGCAGCCGCTTGCGCAGCGACGGATCGATCTTATACACAAGCGGCGGATCATGGCTGGGAGTTTGACACGTTGCCAGAGCGCAGCCTCTGCGAAGCGCCCCTGTGGAGTCAGGCTGCCACATCCGGCCGTCTCGCGGGCTAACCCCACTCCGCTTTCCTTCGACTGCGCTCAGGACAGGCGCTACGGGGGCAAGTGAGCCCGCGCTCCGATCGGCCGATGAGGCACGGGGCCGGGGGGTGAAGGGCTCCGCATTTACGAACGGCAGCACGACCATCAGCGCGAGCGCGGCCAGCAGTGTGGTGAGCGCCAGTCGAAAGGCGGGGCGTGTATGGGTGGGCATGCGGTGTCGTGCTCCGGTTCGCTTCATCCCGAATTCGCTGGTGATTGCACAAATGTTGGGCGACAGTTGCACTGTCGCCCCGCGCCCGCAGTGCAACTGCGGGCGAACGGACTTGTGAATAATCACCAGTGAATTCGCTGTTGTGCTGCGGCTAACCGACACTAAAGTGCGTTCCAGCAATTCCGTGGTATACCCTCCGCCGGGCGAAATGGTTCGCTGCGCTAATGCACGGAAGTCTACTACTGACACATGATCTACGCGAATCGGTTGCCGGCAGATCGCAATTGAATAAGAACCACGTACGAAGTTTGGCTCTACCGGATCGAACGGGATTATCTCACGCGAAGGCGCAAAGCCTGTCCTGAGCGCAGTCGAAGGGACGCCAAGTTTTGCGCCGGTTTCTTTGCGACTTGGCGGCTTGGCGCGAGCGATTTCCCGCCAAAGTCAGAAGAGCCCGAAGTTTTACGCTTCCCGTCCGCGTCCCCGCGGGCGAGCTGCGAGACGCGCGCCTAAAGCATTTGGATAACAGGACCGGATATGAGGCTGGAACGCACTTTAGTGTTTGACACGCTCTGTAGCGCAGTCTACAATACCGTCCGCGTTCATTTTGCTAAGCCCAGATTTCGCAGTTACTGCCGCAGAGGCCTCTCTGTGGGACGGACCCGGCGTAAGCAAGGCGCGAAATGGTGGCTAAGAGGGTAGTCTTCATGTCGTTGTGTTTTCGTCTGGAACGCACTTTAGTGTTCGGGATGGGATTGGCCGCTTTGATTCTAGTCTCATCTTGCAGTGCGCCGCCAGCGAACCTGCCGCCCGATGAAATCATCCAGCGCACGGCCAAAGCCATGCTCGATCAGCAGACGATGCATTTCAAGATCGATATCAGCGGCGCAAGGGTGACGATCAACCCGGCGCTGGAATTGTCACTGCGGTCGTCCGAGGGCGACTTCGCGCGACCGGATCGCATGGGCTTGCGCGCCAAGATCATCAGCCCGGTGGCCGCCATGGAAGCCGATATGATCGCGCTGGGCGACGAGCAGTACATCACGAATTTCCTGACGAAGCAGTGGGAGCTATTGCCGGCGGAATTCGGCTTCAACCCGGCGGTGATGTTCCATTCCGAGTTCGGACTGGAGAAGACGTTGGAGGCGGGCCTGGACGACACGGCGCTGGTCGGCATCGAGTCGATCGACGGAGCGCAGACGTATCGCGTGAAGGGCAGCCTGGCTGGGACGCGGTTGCAGTTCATGAGCGGCGGCCTGATCAGCACCGGCCGCGTCGACGTGGAGGTGTGGGTCGATACGCAGACGTTCAACATTCGCCGCACGGTGCTGGTGGATCACAGAACTGATGCGGAAGAGCCGACGACCTGGTCGATTTCGTTCTCACAGTTCGGCGAGCCGGTGGAGATTGAGGCCCCGATCGAATAAGGCGGTTGGATGCCATCCGACATCATCCTCATCGGCCCCAGCAAGTCCGGCAAGAGCACGCTCGGCGCGCTGCTAGCCGCGAAGCTCGATCTGCCGCAGCGCTCGCTGGATCAACTCCGCTGGAATTACTACAAGGAAATCGGTTACGCCGAGGAGTTGTCGAAAGAGCTCAGACGGCGGGGCGGGTTCCTGGCGCGCGTGTTGTACTGGAA
>JBOGUH010000431.1:0-2668 GCA_050695975.1 Anaerolineae bacterium | reverse complement strand
CACCCGCCCACGCGTAGCACTCCTTGCCGGTGAACGTAGCCGCGTTCCCTTGCGCATCGACGATGCCCACTTGCCGATGCTCACGGCCTTCGTCTTCGGCCAGCAGCCGATCGAGCGTCTCCTGCGCGCTCAAGCCCGACGCCATCAGCGCCAACCCTTTGGCGCCGAACGACGTGTTGGCGTACGATTGCGTCGCCACCGCGCCCGCGCCGGCCTGCGCCCACGGCACGACCGATCCGACGGCGAGAAATTTGCTCTGCGTCGCCACACCCCACTCTTTGACGTTCGGATCGTAAGCGACGATGGAGAAGGTGGATGGTCTAGAAGATGAATTCATCATTCAGAATTCTCTCCAGCCCACTCACTGCGTCCTGCAGCGCCGCCCTCAACTCCCGTCCCGACACGAACTCCCACCAGCCCAACTCATCCGCCAGCGTGGCGACGCCCTGTTCGCGCAGCTGCACGCCGACTTTGAGCTTTTCCTTCGGCCGGTTGGTCTGCCAGACCTTCACCTCGAAGCGCGACGGCCCGCCGCCCGAATAGAACAACAGCTGCACATCGACAAGCGCCAGCGCGCCGCCCTGCAGCGTCCTGGCGAATCGATACAGCCCGCTGCGCATCTGAATCGCATCATCCTGCAGCGCATACCCACGCCGCGCTAACGGTTCGCCTGCCGCGCTTAACAACACTTCTTTGAAGATCTCAAACGGCGTAGACATGGTCGGGAGTATATAACGATTGCAATCATTTGCCACATCGCCTACGTGACTGCTCGACCACACGACCCCATGACCGATCACCCGCCACTTGTCACTCGTCACTCGTTACGAATATGGTATCATTCCCAATATGAAGCTCAAATGGAGCCTCGTCTTCCTCCTCCTCGCCGCGTGTTCCGCGCGCCAGCCCGATCAGATCAGCGTCAATCTGACCGCAGACGGTCAAACGCGCGCGATTGTCACCGATAGCAAAACCGTCGGCGCTTTTTTACAGCAGGCCGGCATCACGCTCGGCGATCTCGACCGCGTCCGCCCCAGCGAAACCGCCTCGCTGCAAGACGGCCTGGCCGTCACCGTCATCCGCGTCACGCAGAAAACCGAGACCTTCACGGAGACGATCCCTTTCGAGACGCAGACGCTGCGCGATGCTTCGATCTCGCCCGGTACACCTATCCCCCTGCAGGCCGGCCGCAACGGCGAGCGTGTGATCACCTTCCGCATCACGTTTGAGGACGGGGTCGAAATTAGGCGTGAGCAGATCGGCGACCTGAAGGAGACGAAGCCGGTCCCTGAGATTGTCCGCGTTGGCATCAAAGATGCGTTTTCAAACGTCCCCTTCACCGGTACGATCGCCTTCATAAGCAACAACAACGCCTTCGTCATGCGCGACACATCCGGCGGCCGCCGCGCCGTGACCACCGATGGCGACCTCGACGGCCTGGTATTCGACCTCTCGCCGGATGGGCGCTGGCTGATCTACACGCGCGCTATCAGCGACGCGCTCAACGAGTTGTGGATCGCCGGCACCACGCTGGCAACGCCCGAAGCGCGATCGCTCGATCTCCAGGGTGTGCTGTGGGCTGGCTGGTCGCCCGACGGCGCATCGATCGCCTACTCCACGGCCGAGCCTTCAGCCGGCCCCGCCCGCTGGCGCGCGCGCAACGACCTGTTCACACTGCCGATCAGCGCCGGCAGGCCCGGGCGCGCTGAGCAAATTCTCGCGGACAACAACAGTGCCACGTACGCCTGGTGGGGCGCGGTCTACGCCTGGTCGCCCGACAGCGACGCGATCGCCATTGCTGACACCAACGCCGTGAGCGTGGTCGACCTTCCCGCGACCCTCACTGAACCGATCCGGCTGGCTACCTACATCGCCTTCAACACTCGCTCGACCTGGGCCTGGGCGCCGACGCCGTCGTGGTCGCCCGATGGGCAGTTCATCGCCTTCACGCTGCACGGCAAGTCGCAGACCGGACGCTCCGACGAGGACAGCGAACGCTTCGACGTGGTCGTCGTCAGCCTCGACGGTGGGACGCTGGTGCGCTTGTTCAACCCGGCCGGCATGTGGTCGGAGCCGCGCTGGTCGACCACCGGCGCGAACTCAATCATCGCGCTCGGCCAGCCTGATCAGCCCTTCGAGAGCAATCAAAGCCGATACGCGCTGCTGCTGATCGATCGCGATGGCAGCAATCGGCGCCGCGTCTTCCCGCCCGAAGGGGCACAGCCGGCCGCGCCCGCTCTCGGCCTGCAGGGTCGGCCCGATCTCGACTGGTCGCCCGACGGCACGCAGATCGTGATCACCTACCAGACCCGCCCGGCCGCCGACGGCGTGTATCAGGGTGATCTGTACCTCATCGATGCGATCGCTGGCACGGCACAGCAGCTCACCACCGATGGCACGATCCGATCTCCGCGCTGGTCGCGCTAAGCCCCAGAGCTACTTGACACTTATAACCCGGTAAAGTATAACTGGCTCAGGCGCCGTTCGGGAGATTAGGGTGAGAATTGAGGGCATCATCTGGCTCAGGGACGTGGTGGACAAGCTGATTTCCAAGCATCACGTTGAAATCTATGAAGTCGAGCAAGCCCTCATTGCCTAAATTCAATTCACTTGATGACTTAGTCGAGTTCTTCGAAACCCACGACTTCGGTGATTACTTGGATCGAAT
>JBOGUH010000430.1:0-3148 GCA_050695975.1 Anaerolineae bacterium | reverse complement strand
ACCTAACATCGTCCGACGAACGATTCGCGCGATGAGGTTGATGGCTCGCCGCTTCTGACTCGGCCAAGCCAGCATGGCCTGTCGTTCAGGCGCCGCGCGATCGCTCGACGCAGACGTTTGAGCGCGCATCTGCGTCGCATGGATATGCCAGGGCATCACGGTTCGGCCCATCCACATATTGCGGAGATAGTGATAATCCAGTCCCGCCGTCCACATCTTCACGACTTCAAAACCAGTTCGATCCAACAATTGAGTGATGGTCTTGGGCGTGAAGTAGAAGATGTGCTCCTTCGGCGCAACCACCCACCAGCGATCCCGAAGCGACCAGAATGTCAATCCGGCCACGTTGGGCGTTGACAGCGCCAATACACCGCCGGGGCGGAGCAATGCGGCCGCCTTGCGCAGCGCAGTCCTCGGCGACTGGACGTGCTCGATGGTTTCCCACATGGTGATTGCATCAAAACTACCCGGCGACAGGTCGACGGTTTCAAAGTTCCCGGCCATGACTGGAATATTGAACCGCTCCAGAGCATAGTCCGCAGCGAATCGGCTCAATTCATTACCCATCACCTGCCAGCCATCCAGGCGCGCGGCAGCCAAAAACAAGCCGATGGCACAGCCCACATCGAACAAGCGTCCGCGCGCCGGCGCAATCTGGCCGAGTTGTCGCAAGTAAGGGAAGTGAATGTTGTAATTGGCCTGCTCGTCGTAGTCGCCATGCTGGGGCAAGTATTCGTTTTGAAAGAAGTCCTGAGAGTAACGCTGCCAGAGAATGTCCCGGCGCAGGCGCGGATTGACGTAGGTGATCCCGCACTGTAAACACTTCACAACGGGTAGTCCGAGCTTGTTGAACAGCAATTGGGAAGCCTGACTCGGCGATCCGCACACATCGCAGACGTCTAATCTTTCCAGTTCGTATTCAGCAAACTCTGTCTTATGCCATTCCAACCTATTACCCTTTCAAAATGATCGGGAGATACAAGTTATGCGGGCACTCAGCCAGCGCGATCTGATCGATCACCGCTCCGGCCGTGTCGATCGCCTTCAGCGACAGGATGCAGCTTTCGATGTGCACCTGCACGGTGTGATACACGCTGGCCGAGAACGCGGTGAACGCGCTCGACCCGACCGGGTACAGGGGAGCGCCGCCGCCGCCCGACACGATGTAAACCACACCGTCCGAATCCGGCACGTAATCGCGGCGCGGCGTGCTGCGTTCGTAATCGTGATCGTGACCGGTGAAGACGATGTCCACGTTGTACCGCTCGAACAGCGGCGCGAGCGCGTTGCGCATGACCCGCACGACGTCAGGCTCAAGGAGACCGTGCGGGCCGGAAGAATAGATCACGTGGTGAAAAAAGACGAACTTCCACTTGGCCGCCGATGCCGACAGGTCGGATGCCAACCACTGGAGCATGGCGGCGTCAGGCGTGGGATAGAGTCGGTTCGAATCGAGCGCCACGAAATGCGCGTCGCCCCAATCGAAGGAATAGTAACGTTCGGTGCCGGACGGGTTGTTCGTCGGCAGGTAAAACACGTCGAGATACGGCTGAGCATTCGGAGTGCCGTAGTCGTGATTGCCGAGCGAGGGAAAAACGGGCGTCTGGTCAACGAGATCACCGTACGGCGTGAAGAACCAGGGGGTGTAATTGGCGGCCTCGCCGTTGGGATAGATCACATCGCCCAAATGGAGGATGAAGTCAGGATCGAGCGCCAGCATCCGTGCGGCGACGTCGAACTGTGCTGGCGACCCGGCGCCGCTGTCACCGATCATGACAAAGTCAAATGCGCCGCCAGGATTCGGGGCTGTGGCGAGTGTCGTCGTGTAGAGGATCGTGTCGCCAGTCTTGATTCGATATTGATAGGTTGTTCCAGCCAACAGTCCGGTCAGCGTGATGACGTGGGTCGTGACCGGCGTCGTGTCACTGACTGTTTGGGTGAAACCCATCTGGCCGTACTCAACGACGCTGTCGCCGGCCGGATTGGTCTGCCAGACGATGATCGTGCTATCGCGCGTGGTCGATTGCAGATACGGCCCGCGCGTAAGCGAAGGCCCCTGCGCGGTTGCCACCTGCGCTGCCAGCGCCAAACCAATCCAGCACAGGAGTGCAGCCCCTGCGAAGCGCCCGGGTGGGGTTAGGCTGCGGTGCTGGAGCATGATGCGGGCTAAAGCCCGCACTCCAGATGCCGATTTGATCATCCGGCTGTCAATCCGCCTTCCAGCATCAGGCACGCGCCGGTCACCCAGCTCGACGCATCCGATGCGAGATACAGCGCGGCGTACGCGACGTCGTCGGGGGCGCCCAGCCGCCGCAGGGGATAGGCAGACGCGATCTCGCGTACCTTCGCGGCCGGGTCGGGCGCGTTATCGATCACGTCGCGGTTGAGTTCGGTCTTGATGAAGCCCGGGCAGATCGCGTTGGCGCGCACGCCATCCGGCCCGTGCTTGACCGCGATCGAGCGCGTCAGCATCACCACGCCGCCTTTCGCGGCGTTGTACGCCGGCGTGCTGCCCGATCCGGCGAACAAGCCGAGGTACGACGCGATGTTGACGATGCGCCCATCGCGCTGCGCGACCAGGTGCGGCAGCGCGTGCTTGCAGCACAGGAACGGCCCTTTGAGGTTGACCGCCATCATCGCGTCCCAGTCCGCTTCTTGAATCTCGACGAGCGGCGTGCGCGCGATCATACCGGCGCTGTTCACCAGCACGTCAAGCCGCCCAAAGCGATCCAGCGTCGCGTCGATCATCCGCCGCACCTGCGACTCGACCGTCACATCGGTCTGCGCCGTCAGAACGCCGTCGCCAAAAGCGTTCAACGAGGCCGCCAGGTCCTTCAGCCGGTCTCCGCGCCGCGCGACCAGCGCCAAGCGCGCGCCGGCCTGCGCGAACAACCGCGCGATCGACGCGCCGAAGCCACTCGACGCACCGGTAACGACCGCCACGCGGCCATCCAGCCGAAATGCGTCGAGGGTCGCCATGGTTACCGATCGGATTTGGGCAGTTGGGGCGGCGCCGGCCGATCCTTGTCACTCGCTCGCCACTCACCATCGATCACGCCGCCGTCCATTTCTTTAAGGATCGCCTCGACGATCGCGCGCGGACAGATCTTGGTGAATACCTGGATGCCCAGAAGGAACAGTGTCAGAC
>JBOGUH010000429.1:0-1964 GCA_050695975.1 Anaerolineae bacterium | reverse complement strand
TCCACTCCTCAACGATCCGATCAAGTGTCCCGTCTTTCTGCATCTCTTCCAATGCTTGATTGATTACCGCGAGAAGATTGATGCTCTCGCCCCACACGGCGATGGCATACGCTTCACTCGTCAACTGTGTCGCGATGCGCAATCCGTCGAACTGCGCCAGCAACTGCCGCGCGGTGAGGCCATCGACGATCGTCGCATCGGCCTGGCCGTCATCGACCGCCTGTAATGCATCGAACGCCGAACCGAAATAGGCAGCCGCGATCCCCTCCGCGCGGCGTTGAGAGTAGCGCAATCGTGCATCGCCGTCCGATCCAAATACCACAGCGATCGTGTGGCGCGGAAGATCCTCGGCGCGTTGAAGGCCAAAACCTTCATGCGCGATCAACACCAAGCCGGCATCGAAGTACGGGAGCGAATAGTCCCACTGGCCCAGTCGCGCCGGATCGATCGGCAGCGCCGAGATCGACGCCTCGACCTGGCCCACGCGCAGCACATCGTACAGCCCGTCGATCCCCACATTGACGAACTCTGCTTTCAGCCCGATCCGGCGCGCAATCTCGCGGGCCACGTCGATGTCCAGCCCGTAGAAAACGCCATCGCCCCCTACCCCGGCAAACGGCGGGTAACTCGCCTCGGTCGCAAAGCGGATCACGCCGCTCGCCTGGATACGCGCCTGGGCTTCATCGGGCATGTGGTCTAACCAAGCGCCGACGTCCGGCAAGAGCCACAGCAATGCGGCAAGCACAAAGAGTATGGGGGTCTGGAGGTATGGAAGTGGACGCCTAGCGCTCATCCGCCTTGTGCCCTTCATCACTCGTCACTTTCCACCGCGTACTTCTGCACTTCCTCGTAAATCGGCTTTGGCGCAAAATCCTCGTTCACCCACGTCCAGTTATCCTGGTACGTCCGCGCCGGCTGTGGATAGCGAAACGCCCACATCGCCACCATTTCGATCCACGGCTGCGACTTGGCCCATTCGTAAGCGGCGATCGTATACGCGATGCGTTGGGCCGGGCTGACGGCTTTGTTCCAGCGCGGGCTGTCATTCCACCCGGCTTCGGTGATGTAGACCGGGCGATTCCCGTCGCCGTTCACCCGCATGATCGCTCGAAGCAATTCGACGCGGCGGAAGTTGATGCGCGCCGGATCGGGCGGCTCGTCCGCTGGCGACGTCAAGCCATAGGCGTGGACGGCCAGCGCATCGAAAGCCGTCGCCGCGCCCGCGTCGTACATCTGCTGGAGGTAGATCAGATCGTTCAGGCCGGCCGGCGAGCCTTCGGGTTCGAGCGTCGGAGCCAGCGCGCCCGCCAGCACGATCACGTTCGGATCGGCTTCCTTTGCGCGCGTGTAGGCGACGCGCAGCACATCGACGTACGCCTGCGCCGATACCGGCCGCAGCCCCCACTCAAAGCTCAGATTGGGCTCGTTCCAGATGATAATGTGCCGCACGCGGCCGCGATAGCGATCGACGAAGGCGTGCACGAAGTCGCCGAAGTCCGCATAGTGATCGGCGTCGAGGGTGTTGAGCGTGGTTTCGCGCTCGCGTGGATCGGGCCGCGCCCAGGCCGGAACCAGCCCGAGGCGCGCGATCACCGTCAAGCCCTGGCTGGCCGCATGGTCGATCACCTGATCGGTGTGCCACCAATCGAACTGGCCCTTGCTGCGCTCGATGGTCACCCAGGGGAAGAACTCGACCACCCACGGCGCGCCCATCTCGCGCACCATGCGCAGCGTGCGCTGAATTTTCCAGGGAGCGGCTTCGTCGGTCAGGCGCGTGTGAACGCCGATTTTGAGGTTGTGTGTGACGACGGTCTGCGGCGGATCGAGGAGAGTGAGCGGTCCGGCTGGATTCTCAATCGCCCAGGCCCACACCCACACGAGCGTGATGCGAAACGCCCACGCGAATCGAACAGGTCGACGCATGGGCGTGATTATATCTCAGGCGCAATTCTGAACCGTAGGGG
>JBOGUH010000428.1:0-4113 GCA_050695975.1 Anaerolineae bacterium | reverse complement strand
GGTAACTTGACCGGGAGGCTCGTATCCACTACGATTAGGCCATGCGGGCTGGACAGTTCACCGATTCCTATTTGCCGATTGTGAACGGCGTCTCGACCTTCATCTACCTTTTCAAGCGCACGCTGGAGAAGTTCGGACACGATCCGCACGTGTTCACCTTCGGTTACACCAATCGGGCCGATCCCGAGCCCAACGTCGTCCGCTCAGCCGGGTGGCGGCTGGGGCAGACGGGTTATCACGGCGGCCTGACCTATTCCCGCCACGCCTGGTCCATCGCCCAGACGATGGACGTGCTGCACGCCCATCATCCTTTTCTCAGCGGGGCGCTGGCGGCGCGGCTCAGCCGCAGGCAGAACAAGCCGCTGGTATTCACCAACCACACGCGCTACGATGACTATGCGCGTTACTATGTACCCTTCCTGCCGACACGCGCCGGGCTGGGCTTGCTGGGCGTCTGGATGCGCCGCTTTGCCCGCCGCTGCGATTTGATCATCGCCGTGTCGGCTGCCGCCCAGACGATGCTCGAATCGTTCAACGTGTCCGCGCCGATCGAGATCATTCCGAACGGCATCGATCTCGACCGGTTCGCGCAGTCCACACCCGCCACAAAACCCGACCTGGGGCTGCCACCCGATGCGTTCGTGCTGATATACGTCGGCCGGTTGGGGCCTGAGAAGAACCTGGCAACACTCCTGGATGCCTTCGCGCACACGGCGCGCCGTGCGCCGAATGCCGTTTTGGCTGTTGTCGGCGACGGCCCACAGGCAGCCGCCCTGCGCGAGAAAACTCGCGAGCATGACTTGACCGGCCGCGTTCGTTTTCTGGGGAGACGCCCCCATCAGGATATTCCTTCGCTGCTGAGCGCCGCCCATGCGTTCGTGACTGCTTCAGTCACCGAAAGCCATCCGATGACGATCATCGAGGCGCTGGCCGCCGGCCAGCCCGTGCTCGGCTTTGACGTGCCCGGCATTCGTGAGACGGTGAGCGACGGCAAGGACGGCCTGCTGGCGCCGACCGATCCGGAGGCGCTTGGCGAGCGCATGGCGCGCATCGCGACAGGCGCAGAACTTCGCGCCCGCCTGAGCGACGGCGCGCGCCGTTCGGCGCAGCAGTACAACATCGAAACGACGACGCGCCGAATCGTCGATCATTACGAACGCTTGATCCGCGAACGAAAACCCACGGCAGTGCAGTTGATGAATCCATGACCAACCGACGCCGCACACTGGGAAAGTTAGGCGAATCGCTGGCCGCCCGCGAACTCGAACGGCGCGGCTACCGCATCGTCGAGCGCAACTGGCGCTGCCCGATCGGCGAGATCGACCTCGTCGCCGAGAAGGACGGCGCGCTCATCTTCGTCGAGGTGCGGACGCGGCGCGGCAGCGAGCGGGGCACGCCACAGGAATCGATCACGCCCGCCAAGCAGGCCAAGCTGATCGAACTGGCCCAGACCTACTGTCAGCAAACAACGGGAGACGATCGGGATTGGCGCATTGACGTGGTGGCGGTGGAAATGTCGCCGCGCGGTGAGGTGTTGCGCATCGACGTGATCGAGAATGCGATAGAAGAGAGAAGATAACCACGGAGACACGGAGTGCACAGAGATTTTGAATTTTTCGGCAAAGCTCGACGTTCAGATTCATCTCGGCAGTAAGTCAAAATTCAGGAGGCGATGCAATGCTCTACGAAAAGGGTTTGACTGAACAGATCATCGGGGCAGCAATTGAGGTGCATCGCGCACTTGGCTCTGGGTTGCTAGAATCCACTTACCAGGCTTGTCTGGCTCGAGAATTCTCATTGCAGAATCTACCCTTTGAACAGGAAAAGCCTTGCAGGTCGAATACAAGGGCGTACACGTGGATTGCAGTTACCGCCTCGACTTTGTTGTAGCTGGTAAAGTCGTTGTCGAAGTGAAATCAACGGATGAAATTCACCCTATACACGAAGCCCAGTTGTTAACTTATCTCAAGCTGACCAAGTGCAAGGTGGGATTACTCATCAACTTCAATGTACGGGTTCTAAAGAACGGCATCAAACGTATGGTGTTGTAAAACCAGTACGGAGACTCTCAGTGTTCTCCGTATCTCCGTGGTTCATCTAATTCCAACGGTCACGAATGAAGTCTCTTATCGTCGTCGTCGGCCCGACCGCCGTCGGTAAAACAGAAGTCTCTATCCGGCTCGCCAAGGCGATCGGCGGCGAGATCGTGTCGGCCGACTCGCGGCAAGTCTATCGGCACATGGACATCGGGACGGCCAAGCCTGGCGCCGAGCAGCGCGCGCGCGTCGCGCATCACCTGATCGACGTCGTCGATCCGGACAAAGCCTTCTCTTTGGCGCAGTACCAATCGGCGGCCAGCGCCGCGATCGACGACATCTTCGCGCGCGGCAAACAGCCGCTCCTCGTCGGCGGGAGCGGTCTGTACGTGCGAGCCGTGACGGAAGGGCTGCGCATCCCCGAAGTGCCGCCCCAGCCCGAACTGCGCGCCGAGCTCGAAGCGCGCGCCGCGCGCGAAGGTGGACTGGCGCTGTACGCCGAGCTGCAGCAGGTCGATCCGGCCGCCGCGGCGCGCATCGACCCGCGCAACGTGCGCCGAACGATCCGCGCACTGGAAGTGCATCGCGTCAGCGGCGGACGGTTCAGTGATCTGGGCCGATCGCAGCCGCCGCCGTACCGGGTGGTCACGGTCGGCCTGAGCCGGCCCCGTCCCGACCTGTATGCGCGCATCGACGCGCGCGTCGACGCGATGATCGCCGCCGGGCTGGTCGAGGAGACGCGCTGGCTGGCGCAGCGCTACGACTGGTCGCTGCCCTCCATGTCGGGCCTGGGCTACCGGCAGATCGGCGGATTCATCAGAGGCGAGTGTCGTTTGGAGGAAGCCATCGCCGCGATCAAGCGCGATACCCGGCGCTTCGTGCGCCACCAGGCCAACTGGTTTCGCCCGTCAGATCCGCGCATCAGGTGGTTTGAGGTAACGTTGGGAATAGATGCGGTCTTGTCGACCGTTCTGGAAGAAACATCTCCCGCAGGCGCGTAGTGTGAACCTGTGGGAGGCGTGTTTTATCGCCGTCGCATCCAGGCCAATGCGGCGAGTCCGGCGCCAATGATGACGACCAGGACGACCGTTCCAGCTGCACTTTCTGACGCACTCACGGGTGAAGCAGCCGGTGTCGCTGCCGGTCGAATCGCGATCGGTCTCTCTGGGGTCACCGCCGGGGGAATCTCCGTTGGAACCTGCGGTGGAATCTCGATCGGCCCGCTCGGCTCGCCCTCGACGATCTCGTACGCCTTTCCTTCGTTGACGACGATCACGCGTGACCCCAGCGCAAAGTAGCGGCCCCAGTTCGGACGCGCATCAAGCAGCTTGAAGTAATCGCCACTGCCAAATCCAACCTGAACCGGCGTCATCTTTGACGGGTCGAAAGCTGTGTCGATCCAGGCGCCGTCCTTGAACAGGAACGTCTTGTCGCCGATGATCCGCATCATCGGCGCAGCCTCGCCGCCGGCCGGCAGCGCCACACGCGCCGAGCGGAGGGCTTCCTGAGCCTGCGCGGCGTCTACGGCTGGCGCGCCAACTGCCAGTCCTGGCGTCGCCGCCAACAGTCGATATTGTTCGTCGGCTATCCGCGAGCGCGCTTCTTCGGTGAAAACGTCCTGCTCTTGAATCAGGAAGGAAGTGTACGGTGTGATAATCCCGTAGCGCACGCTCAGCGCCACGATCTGATCGATCAGCTCTTTATTTTCACCGTGCAAACGAATCTGGTTGAGCAGGTAACCGATCTTGCGCGTAGCCCACAACCGGGGGATGAACGTCTGTCCACCCGACGCGCCGAATGTTCCTTCGTAAGTCAGCGCTTGCTCGCGACTATCCACCTGCCCTTTCAACGTGATGGCGACCGGCCCGGAGCCAGAGTATCGCCCCACCAGCACGAGCTGCGATCCGGCGAACAGATCGGGCAGCGTCTGCGGGTACATGTCCGACACGCTGACACTCGGTCCAAAGTCGATCTGAATGTCGGCCAGCACCGGCGTGGCGACCTTGGCGTAAAAGGCCGAGACTTCTTCTTCGATGCGCTGGCCGGGGCGCACGTAGGCGCTCGCGCCGCGATTCTC
>JBOGUH010000427.1:0-3742 GCA_050695975.1 Anaerolineae bacterium | reverse complement strand
AGTCGAAACGACCTTATCTGGCCGAAGTTCAGCCCCTGCCTGTTTCCACCCGCTTGAAAGCTATCGATTTGTCTCTGCCCTGCGGTTGAGAGAAGAAAATAGCTCAAGAATTGGGGGGACAGTTTCTCGGGAATAGACCTGATAATGCAGACGTGCTGTTTGACGAACAGCAAGACCAGCACATAGTCCTTGTACTGCGAAGCGTCCATCCCGCCGCGCAACTCATCGCAGCTTTTCCAGATCGAACTGTACAACTCACTTTTCTTGATCGCCATTGAAGACCTTTATCTGCGTATTTCAGAACTGCCCAGGCTTTTCCCTCGATTTGCCAGCACAACAAATAAGCCGCCTGCGGCGAAGGGCACGCAGGCGACCAGGAATAGGCTATACTTCGAATGTCGAGGCGCCTACATCGCTTAGGCCATCACCCCGGATGTCCCCACATTGGGGGGTGCATCTTTTCTGTACTCCCTTGTTATATTCTATACTCGCATCGTTCTAAGGTCAAATGCGCTCACCACCAGGCGTGTATTTCAATTTTGTGGCGAACTTGCTCTCCGCCCGCGTCCGCGCGGGCGGCGATGGCGAGTCAAGCACGACCGCGCGGACGCGGTCTATGAGCGAATCGAGGCGTCAGAGGGAAGTCGCCACTTTTCTGAAATGCACCCCACCACCAGACGTCCTCGAGTGATGTCGTGTTCACGATCAGGTTGTGGCGCCGCAGGAGAGGGAAGTCAACCACGGCCCTGGGAGGGCTTTCTATGCCAACCGCGAGCGCGCTCCACTTCCAGTTCGATGTGACGCGTGTGGTTTCGAAGTGTCATTCCAACATCGCGTGGCCTTTGAAATCTTGACCGACGATCGCGGGCACGGCATCGAGATTCGCGCGTGAGCAACTCCATCGAGAAACCAAACAGGACGGAATCCGTGGTCGAAATCGACGGCTCACATGGCGAAGGCGGCGGGCAGGTCTTGCGCACGGCGTTGACGCTGTCCGCACTGACTGGCATGCCCACCCATATTCACCACATCCGCGCCGGGCGACGCAAGCCAGGTCTTGCGCCGCAGCATCTCACCGGCGTGCTGGCGCTCGCGCAAGTGTGCGACGCCGACGTGCGCGGCGCGGCGATCGGGTCGATGGAACTGACCTTTCAACCGCGTGCCAGACCCCGACCGGGCGCCTACGTTTTCGACGTGACCCAAACCGCGCAGCGGGGAAGCGCCGGCGCAGTGACCTTGCTGTTGCAGACGCTGCTGCCGTTGGCATTCGCAGGGGGCGCGAGTCACCTTACGCTGAAGGGCGGGACGCACGTGCCGTGGAGCCCGCCGTTTGATTACGTGGCACAAGTATACCTGCCGACTGTCGCACGCATGGGGTTGCAGGCAGGTTGTCACCTGGAGGCGTGGGGATTCTACCCCGCAGGCGGCGGACAGATTTCGGTGGACATCGACGGCGTGGCCGGATCACTCACGCCGCTGACGCTCGTCGCGCGGGGAGCGCTGAAGCGCGTGCGAGGCGTCGCCGTCGCCTGCAACTTATCCGCCGACATCGCGCAGCGCATCGCCAACCGGGCGCGCAATGTGCTCAAGGATGCCGGGATGCCGACTGACATCACGCCGAGGCGCGAGCGGGGCGCCGGCCCGGGCGCGGGCTTGTTTCTGATTGCAGAGTATGAGCACGCGCTCGCCGGCTTTTCCGCCCTGGGGGCCAAGGGCAAACCGTCGGAGCAGGTGGCCGACGAAGCCTGCCGCGACTTGCTCGCGCATCATGCTGGCGACGCGCCAGTCGACGAGCATCTGGCCGACCAACTGCTCTTGCCGATGGCATTGGCGGATGGCCGCTCTGAGTTCCGTACCTTTCGCATTACACAGCACCTGCTGGCCAACATGCACATCATCCGGCATTTTATCCCGGCGCGGATAGAGATCGGCGGCAATGAAGGTGAACCCGGTACCATCCTTGTCCAGGGCGTTGGCGTACCCAAGTCGACTGATGACGATGTGTGATGGGAGAGCGGTGTTTCAAGGCGAATGAGGCCGGCGCTTTTGCGTTCGCGCGAATGCTATCGAATTGTGCGTCGGCGGGAATGATCGCTATAATACGCGCGCCCGTTGCATGCACGAACAACCTGACCCAGGAGCCGGTCAATGACCGACGATCGCTGGAGCGACGAGTTCCTGAACGCCATGCGCCAGGTGACGGATCCGGTCGCTGACAACGTGATCGGCGATGTCGTGGATCGCCACGACGCGCAGATGATGAACCGCATTCTGCGCAGCTTGGTCGAGAACGACGAGATCGTGCCGGACGATCTGCCGCCTCGCGTTCACGAGTTTCTGGGCGAAACGGCGACACTGCCGGACTGGGCCGACTCGCAGCTCATCGCGCGGGGCCAGAATACCTTCCTGCTGCGCGCGCCCGAGACGGTGTTGCTGCTGTTTTATGCCTCGCTGCCCAGTGCCTACGCGTCGTGCAAGGGCGCGCAGGTGCTGCACATGACGCGCCGGCTCATCGGCCGGCATGCCTGGCGACGCATCATCGAGACGGCGCAGTTCCTGGTCGACGTGATGACGCCGGGCGGACTGGGTCCGCATGGGCATGGCATCCGATCGGCGCAGAAGGTGCGGCTGATGCACGCCTCCATCCGCCATTACATCCTCAATGTTCCCAAATGGCGCGACCAGTGGGATCCCGACTGGGGCAGGCCCATCAACCAGGAAGACCTGGCCGGCACGCTGATGACTTTCTCGACGTTGATCATCGATCGCATCCAAAGGTTCGGCGTGAAGATGAACGACGATGAAGCCGCTGCTTACCTTCATGCCTGGAAGGTGGTGGGTCACCTGCTGGGTATTCGCCCCGATCTGCTTCCGGTCGACGTGGCCGACGGACACGCTTTGATGCACACGATCTTCCGCCGCCAGTGGAAAAAGAGCGAGGCGGGCCGCCAGCTGACGAATACGCTGTTGCAGCTGATGGAGGATCGCACACCGCGCCTGATTCGAGGGCTGCCGCACACAGCGCTGCGTTACTTCGCGGGCGACCACGCGGCCGGCCTGTTGAAGGTCGGGCCGGCGGACTGGACGACGGTGCTGCTGAATTCGCAGCGAGGCATTTTCGCGCTGGCCGACAAACTCAACCACGATTCAGTCGGCCTCGGGCGTCTGGCGCGCAGCCTGAACCTGCTCATCCTGAACGCCATGCTGGATGTCGAGCGTGACCGCCACCGCCCGCCGTTTCGTATTCCTGACAGCCTGCGCTCGACCGGCATGCGCAGACGCACCCGGCGAGGCAGGCGGGTTTCACCGGGCACTTGATTCGGCTCTAGCTGATACTCCCGCGCGCAGATGCTGTATGCCAAACGACCCGCTGTTGACCGTGCTGTTCTCCATATTCGATCTGCTGTGGATTGCCACCTTCGTCCTGATCATCCGGCGCGGCTTCAAGGACAACACTTTCGGCATGCCGGTGATCGCCGCCATCGTCAACCTCACCTGGGACGTCGTCGTGTCGTTCGTGTATCCGGCCCCGGCCCCGCAGGTGTACTTCGAGGTGCTGTTCGCCGCGTTCGACGTCCTCATCCTGTACCAGGTCTTCAAGCACTGGCGACGCGAGTTTCCCACCCTGACCGCTGGCACGTTTTACGCCTTCGTCGGCCTGGCTTTCGTCACGGCCGTCGCCTTGATCCTCGGCGTGCGCTTCGAGTTCGAAGACTTCTCGAGCGTGTATTCGGGTTACGCC
>JBOGUH010000426.1:0-3284 GCA_050695975.1 Anaerolineae bacterium | reverse complement strand
AGCCAGGCCCAGCGCCGCGACCGGGAGCGACATCCACCGCGCCGAACCGGCGTGGGGCAGCGCGAGCACGCCCAGTGCGATCAGGCCGATCAACAGCGACGGCCAGCCTTGAATCACCGGCGCCAGTCGCGAATCGCCGATCAACGCCTGCGCCGCCGGATCGACCCACGGCAGGAAGGCGGCCAGCAGGATCAGCCCGGCGCCGAGCGCGGCCATCACGCGCAGGTTGAGGCGCACGCTGATCGTGCGCTGAACGGTTGGCAGCGCAGACCGTTCGGTGATGGTTTGGCTGCTGACACGATCGTGGGACGAGGTGGGTGTGTCCATCGCGGGGATTATCCCAGAGTCGGGGAAGATAGGCAAATGAGGGGACCACGTGCGACGCACCTGCCAGGTGCGTCGCACGTTCACGCATTATGACGCCACAGAATCAACCCGTTCCACACACCCCAGGCGACGAGCAGCAGGATGAGATTGACTAAGCCGAGGATGCCGTCGTCGGCCATCGGGCTGCCGGTCAGTGAGGCGACGACGTTCAGCGCGGACATCAGCCCCATCGACGCGGCGTAGATCAGGCTGAACGCGCCCAGCCCGCGCCAGGGTGCGCTCCCACTCCCTTCGATCGGGGACTTCGCCGCACGTCGCATCAGCATCCCGTTCGCGCCGAGGAAGATTGCCATGAGGAAGTAGGCGACGGTTTTGAAGCCCTCGTCGCGCCAGGCGTCGAGCCAGCGCCACAGCGACGCGATGGACTCCTTCAGGTCGCCGCTGGACGACACGTACATGCGTCCGAGCACGGGCGAGGCCCAGCCATCGACGATCGACAGCACGGCGAACAATCCGAAGCCGAACAGCGCGGCGACGAGCGCAGTCAGCGCCCAGCCCGAATCGATGGGCTTGAAGGCGTTATACAGCGCTGGCGGGACGGTGACGAGGAAGAGCGCGATGACGGAGACGATCAGGATGTGCGTCCATAAGAAAGTCGAGCCGTTTCGGTTCAGCCAGGGCAGGTAGGCAGCGGCATCTTTGGCGAACTCAGGCGGCCGATCCCCGACAGCCGAGAGCAATACCCCGGCGAAGATCGACATGGCGATCGCGAGGCCGAATGAGGCGAGCGCGGCGAGTCGGTTCACGGGCTGTCCCCTGGACAACAACGCAATCGATCGCACCGCAGAGACACAGAGGACGCAGAGTTTGTTTATATTGTTCCGCGCTCTCTGCGCCTCTGCGGTGATATTTCGATGTTCTATTTGCCTAGACGTTTCTTGAATTCGGCGGTAAGCGCCGGGACGATCTTGAACAGGTCGCCGACGATGCCGTAGCGCGCCAGTTTGAAGATCGGCGCCTCGGCGTCGGTGTTGATCGCGACGATCAACTTCGCGGTGCGCATGCCGGCCTGATGCTGGATCGCGCCGCTGATGCCGCAGGCGATATACAGATCGGGTGACACGGTCCTGCCTGTCTGGCCGACCTGATGCGCGTAGGGAATCCATCCGGCATCGACGGCCGCACGGCTGGCGCCCAACGCGCCGCCGAGCGCCCGTGCCAGTTCGGCGACTGGCGCGAAGCCTTCCGGCCCGCCCACGCCGCGCCCGCCCGACACGATGATTCGCGCGTCGCCTAGCGTGACCTGGCCTTCGCCCTCGGTGACGAACTCGATCGCTTTACTTGTAATCGCGTCTTCGCTCAGGACCGGCGCGACGCGGGTGACGCTGCCCGACCGGCTGGCGTTCGCTTCGGGCTTGGGGAAGGCGCGCGATCGCGTGGTGATGATCGTCGGCGTGCGAACCGGTATGACCGTCGATAGCAGCTTGCCGGCGTATACTGGCCGCGTTGTGACGATTTGACCGTTCTTCAGTTCGAGGGCAGTCACGTCGGCGATGGCCGCCGCGTTGAGTTCGACCGCCAGCGCGCCGGCCACCTCGCGTCCGCGCGTCGATGCGCCGGCCATGATCACGTCGGCTTTTGTGTCCCGTGCGAGCTGGGCCAGCAGGGCGACGGTCGGCTCGGGCCGGAAGTCGGCCAGCGTGGCATCGTCGCAAATCAGTGCACTGTCCGCGCCGAGTGCAATCGCCTCCTTCGCCAGTTCATTGGCCATTGGGCCAAAGACGGCAGCCGTCAGCGATCCGCCGTCGGCGATGGATCGGGCCGCGCCGAGCGCTTCGTGCGAGATCGCCGCAGCATGTCCCTTGAAGTTTTCGATCCAGACGAGGATATTGTGTGCCATGACTCTCCTAAAACAATGCTCTGCGCGCCGTCCCTTCGCCCTTCGACTATCGCTCAGGGTCGCTCAGGGCATGCCTCGGCGCGGAATTTCGCGCGCGATTGCCGCCGGGGACGGCGGCTAGAGCGCTTCTTCAGTGGCATTGCGTCATTAGATCACCTTGTCAGACATCAATTTGTCGGCCAGCGTTGCCGCAATCGCTTCGGGTGAGTCACCCGTTATGAACTCGACTGTGCCTTCACGCGGGGGCAGCGAATAGATGCGCGTCCACTGCACGGCGGCCGCGCCGCGCCCCACACTCGCCGGGTCGATGCCGAGATCGGCTGCCGTCCATACCGGCGCCTGCAGTTTCGACGCTTTGCGGATGCCCATGAACGACGGGTAGCGCGGCTCGTTGATTTCCTTGACGACGGCGACGACGGCAGGCAGCTGGCTCGACACGACCTGCCGGCCCTCTTCAAGCAGCCGTTCGACAGTGATCGACTTGCCGGCTGGATCGATCTCGCGGATCTTGGCGACGTAGGCCAGCAGTGGCCAGTTCAATCGGCGCGCCACACCCGGCGCGACCAAGCCGGTGTCGCCGTCGATCGCCTGCTTGCCGAAGACGACGACATCGACGCCGCCGATCTTCTCAATCGCCTTGGCTAAAATGAGCGCAGTGGCTGGCGCGTCCGATCCGTCGAAGGCGGGATCCCACAACTGGATCGCCTCGTCGCAGCCCATAGCGACGGCCTGCTTGAGCGCATCCTTGCATTGATCGGGCGCCATGGCAATGACGGTGACTTTGCCGCCGTGCTTCTCCTTGAGCCGGATCGCTTCTTCGACGGAGTACTCGTCCCACGGGTTGAGCACCAATGGCGCGTCGCCCCAGCTGACGTTGGACTGCTCGTCGACTTTGAGCGTCGCGGCGGTGTCGGGGACTTGTTTGGTGCAGACGACGATGTTCAAGGACATTCCTCCAAATGGGATTTATGATTTTGGATTTGCTATTGGAGATTTTGGTATGAGGCATGAGTGAGAAGTTGTCACTTGCAAACAGGAAAGTCTGCTGCCAGATAAC
>JBOGUH010000425.1:0-10038 GCA_050695975.1 Anaerolineae bacterium | reverse complement strand
GTTGGCTTTGCGATCCGGGGCATTGAGCAACATCTGTGCGGCAGTAGCGCGCACGCGGCGCAGCGCGTTGGGGCGCACGGGCAACCCGGCGGCGCGACCCAGCCGATGCGCCAGAAGCGCAGCCTGGTTATAGCCGCGTTCGCGCTGACGATCCGGGTGCAGGGGAACCGGGACGATCACATCGGCGAGCACAGGCGACTGCAACCAGAACCGGGCCAGCGCATCGCCCAGCGGATCGGCCAAGGCGGCGACACGTCGATACTTGAAGGTGTGGATCGCCTGGCGCAGCCGGCCGTCGAACAGAGCCATCGATCGGATCGATTCGATCGTCAAGGGCGAGGCGCGGCAGTCGGCGCACAGGCCGGAGGGGACGCTCGGTCGACCGCACTGCGCGCAGGTCGGGGGCGTCACACCGCGGACGCTGGCTTGACACGCGTCACACCACCAGGAGCCGAGCGTCTGGCAGCCGCCGCAGTGCGGCGGGAAGATGAAATCGATGATTCGACGCCAGTGCCAGGTGACAGGAAGAGCGGATCGAGCCATGATAGGCGCCCGCACCTCTCTGACCTCCGGCGAGGTTCTGCCGGCAATCGTGGATTAAAACGGCGTGTCGGAGCCTAGGAACTGCAAAATGGCCGGACCGAGCAGAACGACCCAGATCGATGGGAAGATCAGGAAGACCATCGGAATGAGCATCTTGATCGACGCCTGGTGCGCCTTCTCTTCGGCGCGCTGGCGGCGGCGCACGCGCATCTGGTCAGACTGGATGCGCAGGATCTTGGCCATGCTCACACCCAGCGTCTCCGCCTGGATGATCGCCGCGACGAACGAGGTGACGTCCGGTAATTCAATCCGGTTCGCCATATCCCGCAGGGCATCGCGGCGCAGGCGGCCCACCTGGATTTCCTGGAGGACACGCGCCATAGCGAGGCTCAGCTCGTTGTCCCACTTCTCAGTCACCTTCTTCATCGCCTGATCGAACGCCAGGCCGGCTTCCACACACACGGTCAGCAGGTCGAGCGCGTCCGGCAGCGATTTGACGATGTTCGCCTGGCGGGTGCGAATCTTGCTGCCCAGCCACAATGCGGGCAAGAAGAAACCCAGCGCAGCGAAGACGACCGTCATCAGCAGGGTCATGCTGATGTCATTGCCGGCGATGCTAAGCAAGAGGAAGATCACGCCGCCCAGCACGACCAGGGCCAGCGCGCGGAAGCCGAAGAATTCGGCGGGCGACCAGTTCTGGGGATTGCCAGCCAGGTCGAGCTTGTGTCGCGTGCTTTCCAGCGTGCGTTCGGGAGTGAAGCGTTTGACAAACTCTGCGGCGCCCCGCACCATCGGCGCGATAACGCGCTCGCTGAACGGCATCGACATCTCGATCTCTTCAAGCGACACCACCTGCTCGCGCGAGCTGTATTCGGCCAGGCGCGCTTGCAGTGACTCCTTTGGATCACGTGAACTGAAACCGATGACGATCAGGACAATGGCCAGTCCGACCACGACGACGACGCCTATCCCCAGGAATTCCATGCTGCACCTCCGCCGCTGATCCGACCGGATCGCCGGCCGATCAGACTTCGATGCTCACGATCTTCCGAATCGTGAAATAACCGGCCGTGATGCTCAACCCGCTGCACACGACCAGCGCCCATCCGCAGAAGCCGCTGGTGAACAAACGAGAGATGTACTCACGGTTGATCAGGTAAAGAAAAATGGTGATGGCAATCGGCAGGAAAACGATGATGTACATGCTGATGCGACCCTGCGCGGTGAGCACGCTGATTTCACCTTTGATGCGCACGCGCTCGCGGATGGTATGGCTGATCGTTTCCAGGATTTCTGCCAGGTTGCCGCCGACCTCGCGCTGGATGTTCATCGCCGTGACGATCAGGTCGAGGTCGTCGCTTTTGACGCGGCGCAGCATGTTGGCCAGCGCCTGTTCCATCGTCAGGCCGATCTGCATTTCCTGGACGACGCGGCCCACCTCGGTCGACAGCGGCGCCGGCAGTTCTCTGGCCACGGCCTCCATCGCCTGCGTCGGGCTGTAGCCGGCGCGCAGGCCGTTCACCATCAGGTTGAGGAAGTCGCCCAGTAGATTGTTGAAGGCCCGCAAGCGCCGCGCCTGGGCGATGCGGATGTAAAACCGCGGCGCGAAGAATCCGGCGACCGCCGTCAGCAAAACAAAGACGATCGAACCGGGCGCCAGCAGCCAGCCGACCACTCCGCCGACGACAATCATGATCACTTGAATCGCCAGGAACTCGCCGATGGTCACCTTCGCATCGGCGCGGGCCAGCTGGGTGGTCAGGTCCGCCGCGAAGCTGCGGCCGGCCAGGGCCTTGTTCAGCGAATCGGTGAGCGGCGAGGCGCGCGGCGGGCGCGCCACCGTGGCAGCGCGCACGTCCAGGTTTGCGCCGGCGAAGCGCTCCAGACGCTGCTCGATGTCGCGGTTGGATCGCAGTGACACGACCACGCCCACGGCCAGGATCAGCAGCGCCACCCCGCCGAATGCGAGCGCCAGCGTTTGAGGCGGCATATCTCCCTCCCGTTCAGCGGCGCGAGCCGATGCCGAAGACGTTCGGCGGCAGCCGGATGCCGGCCGCTTCGATCTTCTCCATGAACTTGGGGCGCAGGCCGGTCGGCATGAAGCGGCCGATGATCCGGCCGTTCTCGACGCCGGTCTGCTCGAACTCGAAGATGCTGGACATGGTGATGACCTCGCCTTCCATGCCCTGCACTTCGTTGATGCTGACGATCTTGCGCGAGCCGTCGCGCTTGCGTTCCTGCTGAACGATGCAATCGATCGCCGACGAGATCTGCTCGCGGATGGCGCGGTGAGGCAAGTCCATGCCGGCCATCAGCACCATGGTTTCCATACGGGCCAGCGCGTCGCGCGGGCTGTTGGCGTGCAGCGTGGTCATCGATCCTTCGTGGCCGGTGTTCATCGCCTGAAGCATATCGAGCGCCTCGGCGCCGCGCACCTCGCCGACGAGGATGCGATCGGGGCGCATCCGCAGCGAGTTGATCACCAGGTCCCGGATGGTGACCTCGCCGCGGCCTTCGATGTTGGGCGGTTTCGATTCCAGCGTGACGACGTGCTCCTGGCGCAGCTGCAGCTCGGCCGCGTTCTCGATCGTGACGATGCGCTCGTCTTCGGGAATGAACGACGACAGGATGTTGAGCAGCGTCGTTTTGCCCGAGCCGGTGCCGCCGGACACCAGGATATTGAGCCTGGACTGAACACAGGCCTTGATGAACTCGATGCCCTCCGGCGTGATCGTTCCAAGTTCGATCAGTTTTTCGATCGTCAAGGGGATCTTGAAAAACTTGCGAATGGTGATGACTGGGCCGACCAGCGAGAGGGGCGGAATGATGGCGTTGACGCGGCTGCCGTCCGGGAGGCGGGCGTCGACGTACGGGCTGGACTCGTCGATGCGCCGGCCCAATGGCGCGACAATGCGATCGATGATCCGGTTGACGTGGTCGTTGCTCTCGAACGTGGCGTTGGTTCGTTCGATCCTGCCCATGCGTTCGATGTAGATATTGCGCGGGCCGTTGACCATGATTTCGGTGATGGTCTCGTCGGCGATGAAGGGTTCGAGCGGGCCGAAGCCGAGGATCTCGGCGACGATCGCCTCGAACAGTCGCATGCGCTCGACACGGCTGAGAATAATGTTCTCTTCGGCCAGAACCGAATCGAACAGATCCTCGATCTGGCTGCGCACTTCGTCGGTCTTGGTCACATCCATGGTGGGATCCAACTCGGAGAGGAGCTTGCTCTGAACACGCGATTTGAGGTCCAAATAGGCGTCCCGCGCCGGCGAGGCCGCCATGGCGGGTCGGCGCATGCGCATCTCGGCCAGCTTGGACGGCTCGCTCGGCGCCGGCGGCCCACCCTTAGCCGCGCCCGGCTGGGCCGGCTGAGATGACTGCGCGGGCTGGCCTTTCTCGATCCGTTTGAGTAATGACATTGATAGGTCTCCTTGGTCTGCCGTGGGGCGACCGCAAGGGTCTCCCCTACTGGCGGAAGAAGCGGTTTCCTCGCTTGCGAGAAAGATTATCGGACGCGGCATCCTCGGCGGTTAACTCGTCGGGGGGATGCAGTTCAGCAATCAGACGCTCGGCCAGCTGGTTGACTGCATTCGCGATCGGCTTGTTTTTGAGCTCCGCCACAAACGGGAGACCGCGCCGAATCGAGTTGTTGATCGTCTCCGCGTCAGACGGGATTTGCAGGGCCACCTTATGCTTGAGGTTGTCCTCGATCATCTTAGCCGAGATCGGATTGCGCGGGTCGGCCTGGTTGAGCACCAACAGGATCTTGTTCGAGGTGTATCCCAACGCCTCAGTCACCTGGAAGAACGTGCGCGTGTTCTTGATCGCCGGCACGTCGGCCTGCGTGAGGAGGACGACCCGGTCGGCCAGGTCGAGCGTCGTCAGCACCAGGTCGCTCAAGGTCGACGGCGTATCGATCACAATGTAATCGAATTGCTGCCGCATCTGCTCGACGATGCGCTGCATGTGATCGGGCAGCACCAGGTCGGCGAGTTCGGGCCGCGTCGGCGCCAGCAGCGCCTTCAACCCAGAAGGATGGGGGGTGATCACGGTCGAGATCAGATCGGCGTCCAGATCGTTGATCGTCTGCGAGATGTCGGAAATGCTGCGGCTCGCATGTAGATTCAGCAGCACGTCAATACTGCCGAACTGCAAGCTGGCGTCGATCAGCGCGACTTTAGTGTCGGCGCGCTGCAGCGCGACGGCCAGATTCACGGCGATGGTGCTGGCGCCGACGCCGCCCTTCGGCCCGAACACGACGATGACCGATCCCTCGGGCGGCGGCGCGACCTGCACGGGCACCGCCACACGCCTGCCGCCTGGGCCGACGACCTGCATCATCGGTTGGGGCATGGCCGCGGCGCGCTGCTGGCCCATGCGATTCACGCGGCGAATGGTCGACACCAGCTCGTCACCCGTGAACGGCTTGGTCAGGAAATCGCGCGCGCCGGCCAGCATCGAGCGGCGCAGGTAGTCCTGCTCGTTCTGCACGGACATCATGATCACCTGAACCGCGGGGATTTCCTGGGTGATCGCCTCGACCGCGCTGATGCCGTCCAGGCCGGGCATGTTGATATCCATGAGCGCGATGTCCGGCTGGAACTCCTTGGCGGCCTGAATGGCATCCAGGCCGGTGCCGGCGACGCCCACCACCTCGATGTCGCTTTCGAACGCAAGCAGCTTGCGGACGTTCTCGCGCGTCTCGGGAATGTCGTCCACGACCAGCACGCGAATTTTGTCCGATCCCACGTTAATGCTCCTCAGCTCCAGTTCGTTTCCTCAGTTCCTTGAGTTCCTTCGCAGGACGTTCAAGGAACTGGAGAGACTCAAATCAGCTCCTAACGACACGAATCCTTCGTCCATCGCTCGGGACATACTGCCGTGTTGGGCGCAGGAAAATAGTTTATCACGAAATCCTGCTTGGGCGGCAGTGTGATGTTGAAGTTGTCGAACAGGTACTGCAACGTCACCGTGCTCGTGTCAACCGGAGCGCGGTCCGGCGCGCCGCGCAGGGCGAGATCCAGGATCGCATCGCTCTCACGCAGCCACTGCAAGATCAGCGCCTGCTGCGGGGTCACGATCAACAGCACCACGTTTGGTCGCGGCGCGGTGGGCGTCGCCGTGCCGCCCGGCGCGGCCGGAGGCGTGGGCGTGGGCAGCTCGCTCGGCGCGGCCGGCGTAAAGCGCGGGAGTGGAGTCGGATCGCGCCAATCGCCCACGCTCAACACTTCAATATCCTGTAGGACCAGCTGCGAAGACAGGCGTGGGAACACCTGGGCGCCTGCTGACATTTGGATAACCTGCTGCGCGGCCTGGTCAGGAGGCAATCCGGCGGAAATGAACTCCTCCACCAGATCGCGATTGAAAGGGACGGCTGCGAACTGCCCATCCCGATCGACATCAACCAGCCAGAAAGACGCGAGCACGTCCACGTGGTCACCCGGCTGGAGAGCGTAGCCGACGCCGGCCAGCTGATCGATCGGCAGGGCGATCGCGCGCCTGTCGTTGGGAATCAACAAAGCGGCATCCGAACCGCGAGACACCAGTTGGGCCGGATCGTTCGTCAGCATGACGTCCATGAGCGGCTGATTGAACAGGATGTCCGTGCGGGCGATCAGGTTCTGGACATCCTCCAGATCGGTGAAGACGCCGGGGGGCAGATTATCCTGTGGCCAGTCTGCGAGATACACGGCATCTTCAGTGATCGGCCGGCCACGCGGAATGTTCTGCGCCGCGACGACGATCTTGACGGTCGGGACACCCGGCGTCGGTGTGAGGGTTGCCTCGCCTTCAGGCGGTGGCGGTGGCGGCGGCTGGCTGCTCGCAAACAAAAAGAGGGCTGCTGCGCCCAGCAGAAGTACCAGGCCAACCAAGATGAGAGTGCGACCCCGTCGCATGGACAAGCCTCCTCATAGCGAGATAGGGCAGTCCAACTGTGCCCGCGATCAGATGGTACCTTGAGTCCGCCGTCGAATCAGGCCAACGATCAGCAAAATAGTCAGCAGGGCGCCGGCAAACAGCAGCCCGCCATCGCCGGCGCCGGTGGCCGGCAGCTGCTCCTGCGAACCGGGAGCCGTTGTCGAGACCGCAGCCACCCTGGCCGGCAATGCCGTGGGCGATGCTGGAGCCAGGGACGCGCCTGCCGCTGGCGCTGTCGCCGCGCTGCCAAAACACTCGCCAGAGTATGGCGACAGGTGATCGTTTATTCCCCACCCCGCGACACCTTCGCGCGTGATCACTTTCCACCACCACAAATCATCGCCGCGCTGTGGGCCATCGGTCACGAACACAATGTCATTCAGACCCACGATCTGCACGTGGCCGAAAGCGAGGCCCGGCCCCTGGCCTAGATTTAACCCAGCGGGCCGCACGACGCGCGCACAGTGGTTCACTTTGATGCCAATGCTGGGTGTGGCTGGCGCACCCCGAGGCTTGGGCGTATTCGTCGGTTGATCGCCGGGCGGCGGTATCGTTGCGCTGGGTGGCGCACTGGTCGAGGTTGAGATGGGTGTAAACGTCGGCTCGACCGTGCTGGTCGGCGTGTCCGTGATAGGAGGTGTGGGGCTGGCCAGGGGCGTCTGCGTAGCCGTCGCCGGGAGCGTGAATTGTGCGAGAATCTCCCGTGGAGACTGATCCAGGCCCAGACTGCTCAGTCCCAAAAGTAGGGCGAAAATGAGGACGACGCCGAGTGGAAATCGACGACGCACACCACGCTCCGATCTTCCGGTTATGCCCAACCCTCCACACTTGCCGGTGCCAGGTAGCGCAATTGTAGCAGAAATCAAAAATCAAGGCAACACGACAGGACAGAAGTGCTACACCACCCACCCTTCGCCCGCAGGGGGAGCACCCCCGCTGCGCGACCCCGCCCCTGCGGGGCGAGGGCCGGTGGCAGATAGAGTCGTCAACCTGAATCGCGGTGAAGGTGTGGGGAGGTACTGCCACGGGTTTTCGGACAGGCCACTTAGTATTACAGCGCAATGTTACAGCCTTATGCGCTCAAGCCGCCGTCCCCGGCGGCGTTTGGGCACGATGAACCGCGCCGGGGACGGCGCAGTGAGCCAACTTTGCGCTGTCATATTAGGCGCATCACAAAACAAGCCCCATCGCCAGGATGGGGCTTTGGAGACAGATTCAGTCGGACTATTATATGTTGCTGACGATGTTCGAGAAAATGTTACCGATCGTCGGGCCCAACAGGGCAAGAATGACGATCACAACGATGGCCACAAGAACAAGAATCAACGCGTACTCCACCAGGCCCTGACCTTCCTCGCGCGGCAAGAACAACATGCCCATCACCCCCTTTCCTGGTGAGATAGGCCGGCGTCTTCTATGGCCGGCTAACAGTTGGCTGGATTATAGACCACCGGCTGCGACCCCACAATAGGAGAGTGGTCGCGTAGGACTGAAGTCACGCCGGGCGGCGTGGGCGGACTTTCAAGGGATAGGGAGCAACAGGCTGACTTTGGTGCCGCGTCCCGGGGCGCTGTCGATCTGCACCTGGCCGCCCATCATCTCGACGCGCTCGCGCAGTGTGCTCAAACCGATGCCTTTCTTGGCGCCCAAGGTTTCATTCACGTCGAAGCCGCTGCCGTTGTCTTCCACTGTGACCCGCACAGCATCTTCGGTGAGATCGAGCAACATTTGGGCGCGGGAGGCGTGAGCGTGCTGGCGCACGTTGCTCAGCAGATCCTGCGCGATGCGAAAGACCGCAACTTCTTTGTACCCGGTAAAGCGGCGTTCATTGCCGGTCACGCTCAACGCGATCGGCACGCCGCTCTTCTCGGCGAAGCTGTCCACGTAGCGTTTGAGCGTGGGCGCCAGGCCGAGATCATCCAGCATCATCGGCCGCAGATCAAACATGAAATCGCGCACTTTCTGGAAGGTGCCCGTCACTGCGCCCTTCAAGTTGCCCAACTCCGATCGGGCGCGCTTGGGATCGTGATCGAACAGCCGCTCGCAGATCTCCGCCTGCAGAATGAGGTTGGTGAGCGACTGGGCCGGCCCGTCGTGCAGCTGGCGCACCAGGCGCTGGCGCTCCTGCTCCTGCGTCTCGATGATCCGGACAATGGCCGGCTGGGACGGCTCGGAGCCGCCGTCGCCGGGGGCGCTGGCGGACATCCCCGCGCGCTCAAGCCCTGTTTCGAGCGAGCGGCGCAGGAGGTTCGCCAGGCGGCTCAGGTTCTGCTGATCGCTCTGAAGTTTTTCGAGCTGGCCGCGCATCATGAGCAGGCGCTTCTGCGCTTCCTGCGCCTCGGTGTACGCCTTTTGCAGGTCGGCGCGGGGAACCGTGTCGAGGTTGATCTCCATCTGCTTGACGCGGTTGGTCGCCTGCGCGTTGCGCTGCGCCAGCTTATCCACCTCGGCGCTGGTCTGCTGGATCAGCAGATCGATCTCTTTGAGCTCGCGCTGGGTCTGCTCGTATTCTGCGCGGATGTCTTCAGGATGCGAAGCAGACGCTGACGCTCCAGGCCTGCCCTGCATTGAGTCCATGGCTGATCGTCTCTCCAGTCCACCTTCGACCGCGCAGTCAGTCTTTGGGCAGCGAGGGCCCCAAGCCGAGCCGACCGGGCGGGTGGCTTTGCGTGTCTTGCAGGCGCACCCAGCCCCGGCGCAGCGCGTACACCGCCGCCTGGGTGCGATCTTCGACGTTGAGCTTGCGCAAGATCGAAGTCATGTGGTTCTTGACCGTCTGGTGGCTGATGCCGAGCTGATGCGCGATCTCCTTATTGCTCAAGCCGCGCGTGATGTGCTGCAGGATCTCCATTTCGCGCGGCGACAGGGGCACGAACGCTTCGTCGCCCAGCTCACCCTCGACGATGCCGAAGCGCTCGGTCTGCTTGAGCAGCCACGGCGCGAGCTGGGCGTCGTCCATGGTCAAATCGTTGATCACGTAGCGGCCGGCGTTCACTTCGCGCACGGCCTCGACCAGTTTCTGCGGCATCACGTCTTTGGGGAAGTAGGCGTGCGCGCCGGCGCGCATGGCGTGAAAAACTTGCTCGTCATCATCGTAGCCGGTAAGGATCACCGCGCGCGCGAGGGGCACCTCGTGACGCAGCCGCCGCGCCACTTGCAGGCCGTTCATCGACGGGATGTTGACGTCCATCACCACGATGCGGGGCGACAGTTCGCGCGCCACGCGCAGCGCTTCTTCACCGTCGGATACTTCGCCGACGACCACCAGGTCAGGCTCGGCGTTCAGCACTTCGCGCAGCCCCTGACGAAAGACGGGATGATCGTCGACGATGAGGACACTGATTCTTTGCTGCACGTTTGAGCCTTCGCAGACGTTTCTAGACAAGTTAAGCAACTTCGCTGAGGAGTATACCAAAAAGGCACACGGGGCGCAAGCGCCATTCTCTGGTGATTATTCACGAGCGCTCTCCGTCCGCGTCCTCGCGGGACCTGACGGGGCGTCTTCACGTTCAATTGGGCGCGGCTAAAGCGAGTTGTGCAAGCCAGTTTCTTCTCCACACGGACCAAACC
>JBOGUH010000424.1:0-2228 GCA_050695975.1 Anaerolineae bacterium | reverse complement strand
GTCATCTGGATCGGCTTCGCGTGCAACCTGATCGCCGTCGTCGCGATTGCCGTCGGTGGTTCATTGCCACCGGCATCTTTTTGGGCGCCGAATCAGGCTGCCTACGATGCGATTCTCGGATTCACGCCGCGCCTGTTGGTCGCCTCATTCGTCGCCTACCTGATCGGCGAGTTTCTCAACTCGTTCGTGCTGGCGCGCATGAAGGTCGCCACGAATGGCCGGCGCCTGTGGGCGCGCACGATTGGCAGCACCCTGATCGGGCAGTTGGCCGACTCGTCCGTGTTCATCACGTTGGGGCTGGTTCAAGTCACGGCGCTGCCGGAGGCGCTGCAAGGCACGCTCCCGCTCGCGGCGCTGCCTGGCACGATCGTGACGCAGTGGCTGTTCAAGAGCGTTTACGAGGCGGTCGCCACACCGCTCACGTACCTTGTCGTCAACCGGCTCAAGCGCGCCGAGGGTGAAGACGTATTCGACCGTGACACCGATTTCAATCCGTTCCGGCTGGCCGCCTGATCTGGCCGTAGGGGTCGGCAGCCGCCGGCCCTTTCTGCGGACGTGCTGGCCGAGCAAGATTTTCGTGCTGGATGTGGAGTCAAGCAAGATGGAACAAGACGAATTGCTGAAAGACTTGACGCTGCTGGGCCGTGACGTGCGGAAGCCCGTCCGCAAATTGGAGACCTTCCCCAATCAGCACCCCGGCCGGCCGTACACCGTCACGCTCGAATCGAACGAGTTCACCTGTCTGTGCCCGGCGACCGGCCAGCCGGACTTTGCAACGATCACGATCCGCTACGTGCCCGATCAGCGCATCCTCGAGTCGAAGTCGCTCAAACTGTATTTGTGGTCGTTCCGCGACGAGGGTCACTTCCACGAGCACGTCACCAATGTCATTCTTGACGACCTGGTCGCCGCGCTTGATCCTATTCGCTGCGAGGTGGTTGGCGCGTTCAACGTGCGCGGTGGGATCTCGATCACCGTCGAGGCCAGATACGAGCGGCCTCAGTAGGAATTTCCTTCAGTTCCTTGAGTTCCTGCGTGGGAACTAAAGGAACTGGGGGAGCTAACTTGAACTTCGTCCAATGAGCTACGAAGACGCACTCAAATTACTGCGCCGCAATCGCGAGCTGTCGATCCTCAACGCGATCGCCGAGGCGCTGAACCGGTCGGTCGATCTGGATCAGGCGCTGGAGAACGCCCTGCGATTGGTTGCCGAACTGCTCGATCTGCGCGCCGGCTGGGTCTGGCTGCTCGATGAGGTGACGGGGGAGCCGTACCTGGCCGCGGCGCAGTTCCTGCCACCCGGACTGGCCAACGAGCCGGAACGCATGACCGGTTCGTGCTACTGCCTGGACACGTTCGTCCAGGGCGACCTGACCGGCGCGGCCAACGTCAACGTCGTCACCTGCTCGCGCCTCAAGTCGCTGGTCGATGGCACCGACGGGCTGCGTTATCACGCCAGCATCCCGATCTACTCGCACACGGACAAGCTCGGCGTGCTCAACGTCGCCAGCACCGATTGGCGCGAGCTCGACCCTGACGATCTCCGGCTGCTGTACACCGTCGGGTATCAACTGGGCATCGCCGTCGAGCGGTCTCGATTGTACGCGCGCAGCGCGCGGCTGGCCAAGATCGAAGAGCGCAACCGGCTCGCCCGCGAGATCCACGACACGCTCGCGCAGGGCCTGACCGCGATTTCGCTGCAACTCGAATCGGCCGATGCGCTGATCGACGACTCGCCGGCGCGCGCGAAAGAGAGCCTTCGCAAGGCGCTCGATCTGGCCCGCACGAATCTCGAAGAAGCGCGGCGATCCGTGCTCGATCTGCGCGCCGCGCCGCTGCTCGACCGATCGCTGCCCGACGCGATCCGCGCGTTGGCCGAGCGCGTGGAGCGCGACCACGGCTTGTCGATCGAGGTGCGCGCGCAGGGCGACGTCGATCGGCTGCCGGCGCGGCTCGAAGCCGGCGCCTATCGCATCGTGCAGGAGGCGCTGCACAATGTGGTGCGGCACGCCGCTGCTCGGCAGGTCCTCGTCGACGTGAGCCGCGCGGAGGGCCGCGTGCGCGTCTTGATTCAGGACGACGGGCGCGGTTTCGATCCGCCGGCCGCTTCGCAGGGCTTCGGGCTGATCGGCATGCGCGAGCGGGCGCGCCTGTTGGGCGGCGTGTTAGAGGTCGACAGCGCGCCTGGACGCGGGACGCGCATCGCATTGGAAGTACCAGTTTAAGTT
>JBOGUH010000423.1:0-1647 GCA_050695975.1 Anaerolineae bacterium | reverse complement strand
GGCCTATGCGACACCGCCAAATGGCGCGCAGCTCGCGGCAGGCGGTTCACTGATTGCTTACCTGATGGATCAGCTCAATCTGGAGCTCGACGCGATCAAAGGCCACAAGGAACTTGGCAGCACCGATTGCCCCGGCCAGTGGACGGACGGTTTCGCCTGGAGGAATATGCTGATGGGGACGATCGGAGCGATGTTGACACTGGCGTCATGATCAACACCTCCCCCGCCTACCAAGTCAAGCTCCCTTCCTTTGAAGGCCCGCTCGATCTACTGCTGTATCTGATCGAACGCGAGGAACTCGATATCACCTCAGTCTCACTGGCCGCCGTCACCAGCCAATATCTCGAATACATCGGAATCCTCGAACGGCTCGACGCCGACGCGCTCGCCGATTTTCTGGTCGTCGCGGCGAAATTGATCTTGATCAAATCCGAGGCGCTGCTGCCGCGCCCGCCTGAACGCGCCGGAGAGGGCGAAGAGACTGCCGGCGACGATCTTGTGCGGCAGTTGATCGCCTACAAGCAGTTCAAAGAGGTGGCGCGCGAGCTGGCTGAACTGGAATCGGCCAACCGGCGGACGTTCATCCGCATCGCGCCGCCGCCTAAGATCGAGACGAAGGTCGATCTCAGCGGCGTGACGATCGATCAGCTGCTAGGGTTGGTGCGTGAAGCGCTGGCCGTGGAGAAACCGCGTATCGCCGTCGACTCGGTGGTCAGCCCGTTCACGCTAACCATTCGCGATCAGATCGGGCTGATTCAGCGCCGGCTCCAGCAGCAGCCGCAGGTCCGCTTCAAACGCCTGCTGCGTCAGGCCCAGTCGCGGCTCGAGATCATCGTCACCTTCCTGGCTGTGCTGGAGCTGCTCAAGCGCAGAGCAATCAAGGTGCAGCAAGAGGAAATATTTGGGGACATCACGATCGTGCCTTCGGACGAGCCGCCGGCGCGGGAAGCGATCGACGAGCCGCTGATGGACGAGGAAGTCGAGACCTGACAGGTCTGGACTGATGGTTACACCTTCATCCGGGCCACGCACACCGCGCATCCAAACAACGTCCCCAGCATATCCACGCCCCAGTCAAACGCACTCGCATCCCTTCCGGGCACGAAACTCTGATGCCACTCGTCGCTCACGGCATACGCGGCGCACCAGGCCAGCACCAGCCCAATCCGCCAATTCGACCGCTCACCATTGGGCGCGTTCGCCCTGGATACCAGGAACGCCAGCACGGCATACTGAATGAAGTGCCCGGCGATACGCAGCGCCTTTTCAACGAGCGGCTTGACCCCCAAGTCGGGGAATGACGAGCGCGACGACAAGAAGAAGATGAACGCCATCCAGAACACCGCCGGCGCCCAGCGCCCCAGCGAACTGTTCATCGACTTGCTGCGCGTGATCATTTTATTTTGTCCACAACCGCAAGGCATCTCCGGGTTTCAGCCTTCATCCCTCATCCTTCATCCTGTATACGCTTGTTCCACTGCCTCGACCAATCGATCCCATCCAAACCTCGTTCGCATATCGCGCGCCGCCGCCTGGCCGAGCATTCGCGCCCGTACTCGATCGTTGAGCAGGGTCACCACGGCATCCGCCATTGCCGCTACATCGCCGCTCCGAACCAGCAAGCCGGTTTCGTTGTGGCGGATGTAC
>JBOGUH010000422.1:0-6618 GCA_050695975.1 Anaerolineae bacterium | reverse complement strand
GGCCGACCTTGCGCTTGCTGCGCCGGTAGAACTCGCCGAAGGAGTGACGCAGCAGCGCCAGCCCCAACCCCTTGCGCCGCCACGGACGCAACACGCCCAACGTGCCAACCCAGCCCATGTCCGGATCTTCCGGAATTTTCGGCCAGCACAGCGACACCCCGGCGATCTCTTCGCCATCCATCGCCAGGAACCACAGCGACGGATCGAAATCCTTGTCGTTGTTCATGAAGTGCGTCCACAGGTTCAAATCGTCCTCGAATGGACGCTCGACGTAGCCCCAGTGATCGCGGAAGGAGTCGCGCACGGCCTGGACGGTGGCACGTTCGTCCTGACCGACGATGAGCGTGCGAACGGCGATCCCGTCCGGCCACTCCGGCACAGGCGGCGGCGTGTCCATGTCGATCCGCATGCGCCAGCTGTGGCGTATCAGACTGAAGCCGGCTTTGCTGAAGAGATCGTGCGCTGCTGAGTCGGCGCTGATGACACCGGTGGTCATGAAGACGCGCGTGCCATTGGGCGCTTTCGGGATGGCCTGGCGTGCCCGCTCTTCGGCCCACTGCACCAGCGCTGATCCGATGCCGCGCCTCTGATGCTCTGGATGCACGCGTCCCCAGACATTGACGCGCACGTGCGGCTCGGCCAGGTCCCACACTTCGATGCAGCCTACGATCTGCCCGTTGGGCGCGGCGACGACCTGGATATCGGTCTCGAGATTCAGGCCGGGCGCTTGCCAATCACTGCGATAGTTCTCGACATCGAATTCGTCCGCGCCGATCAGCGCCCTGGAACTGGCGTTAAACATCGCGACGGTGGCTTCCAGGTCGTCCGGCATCGCCGGGCGCATCAGGTAGCCGCCGGCGAGTGTTTCGGTAGGTATTGCGAGCAAGTTGACAGCCATGTGTGTCTCCCTATGCAGTGAAACGTGAACGTGACGCTTCACGTTTATAATTCAGGCCGCAGCCTCAGCTTGCGGCTCGGGCTGGGCCGAAGCCTCGCCTTCCGGCGCGGCAATGGCTTGATGATCGGGTATGAGCGTTTCAACATTCCGCACCGCTGGGAAGACATAGCCCGCCAGCCCGGCCAACATGCCTAAAATCCCGATGACGATGAACATGAGCGCCATGCCCGCGCCCGGCCCCGCGCCGATCAGCCCGCCGAAGGCAGGGGCCAGGCTGCCTCCCGGCTGCATGGCCGGCTCGAACACGCGATCGGCCAGCGGCCCGGCCATCAGAATGGCGACCGGGCCGCTGATCTGCGCGATCAGCCGGCGCACCGAGAAGACGCGCCCCTGCACGTCGGGCGCGACCTTCGCCTGCCAGATGGCCTGGTTCGAGCCGTTGATGATCGGGATCGTCATCGCCCCCAGAAAGGAAGCGACAAGCCACACCGGAAGGCCGCGGCCGAAACCCATCAGCACTTCGCCGAAGAGACTGATCAGGACGTGACCGATCAACACGCCGTGAATCCGGCGCTTCGGGCCGCCCCACGCGGTGAGCAGCAGGCCGCCGATTACGCCGCCGACGGCGCCCGCCGACTGCACACTTCCCAGCGTCGTCGCATTATTTGCCGTGCGAGCCAGGATCATCGCCGGCAGCACCGTGAAGCTGATGCTCCCCAACAGGTTGCCCGCGAAGAAGACCAGCTGCACGCCGAGCAGGCTGGGGCGCTCTAGAATGTAGTGAAAGCCGTAGCCCGCTTCTTTCCAGATGCTCCCCTGCCCCTGGCGGCCCTCTTCGGTGCGGGCCGGCTGTGGGATGTGCACGAACAACAGCGCGCCAATGGCAAAGACGAAGGTGATGATGTCGACGATCAGGATCACGCTGATGCCGTTCAGGTCACGGCCCGACCCCAACAGGCCGATGAGCGCCCCGGCAGCCAGCGGCGCGAGGATGCCGGAACCCGACTCGGCCAGCGAGATCATGCCGCTGGCGCGGGTGTAGTGTGCCTTGGGCAGCATCAGCGAGATCGCCGCCGAGTAGGCCGGCCACTGGAACGCCTGGAAGATGCCCGCGAACGCGCCAGCCACGTACAGGTGCCAGATTTGCAGCGCGCCGAACGTGTACAGCAACAGGATGGCAATGCTGGACAAGCCGGCCGCCAGGTCGCTGAGCATCATCACCAGCTTGCGGTTCCAGCGATCGACCAGCGCGCCGGCGATCGGGCTGATCAGCACGGTCGGGCCGAAGTTAAAAAAGGCGACCAGCGCCAGCGCCGTGACCGATCCGGTGAGCTGCCAGGCCCAGATGGTCAGCGCAAATTGCGTCATGGCCGATCCGAACAGCGAGACGACCTGGCCAAGCCAGACGATCGTGAAAGCGAACATGCCGGTGGGGCGATTGCTGTTTTGCATTCGTCAACCTTCCTTAGGCGATGCGATTAGCGATAAGCCATCTGCGATCAGCCGTTCCGGTGCAGCTTGCCCGTCCGCTTGGCGTAGCGCTCGGCCCAGCGGAAGACGCGCAAGCCGGCCGGGATGGCGATCGCGCCCATCACCAGCAGCGGCCAGACATAGCCCAACAGGTACTCGGTCGGCACGCCGTTGAGCAGGGCTTCACGCGAACCGTCGAGCACGTACGTCGCCGGCGACAGCTTTGAGAAGAACTGCAGCCAACCCGGCAGAACGCTCACCGGATAATACACGCCGGACACCAACAGCAGTACTGCGATGATCAAGTGCGTCATCTGGCTGCCGCGCTCCGGAAACAGCAGCGGCAGGATCGACCCGACGATGCTGATACCGATAAACGACAGGCTGCCCGCGACGAGCAGCAGCAGAAAGCCCCACATATTCGCGTTGTCGAGCCGGATCTCGAACAGCAGCATCGTCGCCAGCAGCACGACGCCTGTATGCGCCAGGCTGTACACGACCGCAAACGCGGTCTGTCCAAGCATGTGCATCAAGCGGGTGATGGGCGCCATCAGCGTGTACTCAATCGTGCCTTCCCAGCGTTCCAGCCCGACGACGTCGGTGACCCAGTAGAAGATCACGGCCAGATAGCGCCAGACGATCGTGCCGACGGCGAGGTACAAAACAAGATACTTCCCATCAATGCCTGATCCGCCGAGCTGCTCCATCCCCAAGCCGATGTAACTGACGGCCAGGCTGTTGGCGACGGTGTACACCAGCCAGACGACCTCCCAGGCCCAGTAGCGCTTGACGATGTTGAAGTTGCGTTCGATAAAGGCGTAACTGGCCTTCAGTTCGTGTGTAAGTACGGTCATTGTGGATCGCTCCTGTTTGAGGAAATCAGGTATCAGGTAGACAAGTCGACAGGTAGGTCAATGCCAACCTGCTACTTATTTCCCTGGTTACCTGCTCCCACTCTTCCCGCAAAATCCCCATGTGAATGATGTCCCAGCGACGGCCTTCCCGATTCAGCGCCTGCCGCCGGCGGCCCTCCGCCACGAGGCCGGCCTTCTCGTAAGAGCGTATCGCGCGTGGGTTGTATTCGAAGACGTTCAACGAGACGCGATGCAGATTCAACTCGGTGAAGGCGTAGCGCAGCATGACGCGCATTGCGTCGGTGCCGTAGCCCTTTCCCCACTCGGCTCGATCGCCGATGTCGATCCCGACCCAACCTTCGCCGTGCGGCCAGTGGTCAACCTCCAAGTCGATAGTCCCCAGCAATCGATCATCGGCCAGCGCGCGGATGTGAAACTCAAAGCGGTTGTCTTTGAGGTTTTCACTCAGCCGGTCTTTCACTTTCTTCGACAACCTCGGCCCGGCCGGCCCTGAATCCATCAGCCGCCAGTATTCGCTGTCGCGCATCCAGCGGGCAATCGTCTCGGCATCCGTGTCGGGATTCGGCGCAGCCAGTCGAACAAGTTCACCGGCGAAAAGTTGAGAATTCATAGCTGACCTCGGCCAGGTGAGGAGTGACGTGTGAAGAGTATTCCTCATGACACTCGTCACCCGTCACTCTGTGTTCCACGCTTCGCGCCGAAGCTCCATCAACACACCTGCCCGGCGCCGCGCGCCGTGGTTCGACTCTTCCAGCATCCGCCCTTCGATCGTGAACCCGGCCTTCTCGTACGCCCGCATCAAGTGAACGTCGTACTCGAACATGCCGAGCGCGACTCGATTCAGGTCCAGCTCGCCGAAAGCGTAACGCAGCATGACCTGCAGCGTGTCCGCCCCGAAAGGCTCGTCCCAGTGCTCGCGCTGGTGAAAGTTCACGTCGAGCCAGGCATCGCGGTGCACGGAGCAAATGCCGAATAGCCGGGCGTGCCCGATCGGCCGATCCCCGGCCAGCGCGTGGACACGGAAGACGAGGCCGTTGGCCGCCGGCCGCTGATCCAGCCCGTGCTGATCGTCGCTCACGGCGTCCAGCAGCCGCCACACGCCCGACATCGCCGGCCAGCGGGCCATCATCTCGACATCCGAATCCGATTTCAGCGCCACTAGGCGCACCTGTTCACCTTGTAAGTGCTGAGCACACATGTCTATCCTCCGGGCCCACGTAAAACGTGAAGCGTGAACGTAATGGCGCTCAACAGGATTCACGTTTTACGTTTTGCGCTTTACGTTCTTCTCCCACTCCTCGCGCAGGATGCCCATGTAGATCGCATCCCAGCGCCGTCCGTCTCGCGCGATCTCCTGCCGCACGCGCCCTTCGATCACGAAGCCCGCCTTCTCGTACGACCGGATTGCGCGGGTGTTGTACTCGAATACGCCGAGTGTGACGCGGTGCAGGTTCAGCTCGGTGAACGCGTAGCGCAGCATGATGCGCATCGCGTCCGTGCCGTAGCCCTTGCCCCAGTCCTCCCGATCGCCGATCCCGATGCCCAACCAGGCGTTGCCGTGCGTCCAACCGATCCACACGCCGACGAAGCCGATCAGCCGATCGTCGGCCAGCGTTCGGATCAGGAACGGGAATTCATTCGGCTTCGGCTCTTCCTCGATCTCCTCTTTGATCTTTTTGAAAGACCAGGGCTGGGCCGGCTCGTCGTCGAGCAGCCGCAGGAACTCGGAGTCGCGCGACCAGGAAGTGACAATCTGAGTGTCGGCATCGCCACGACTCGCGCTCAAGCGCACGAGTTCACCTTCGAAAAGCCTCGTCTTCATTGCCTATCCTCTTCTCAGTGGCGGGTGGAATTGCATGTTCATTGTCAAACGCTTCCTGAGACGGAATGCGGACTACGCACGACGTGTTTCGGATTGCGTATTCCGTTGGGCTTGCCAGTCTTCACGCAACAGTCCCAGCATGATGGCGTCCCAGCGCTGCCCGTCACGGTTGATCGCCTGCCGCCGGCGCACTTCGACGACGAATCCGGCTCGTTCGAGAAAGCGCAGCGCGCCGGTGTTGTACTCAAACGTGTCCGCGCCGATGCGATGCAGGTTCAACTCGTCGAAGGCGTAGCGCAGGATCATCTTTATCGCTTCCGATCCGTACCCTTTGCCCCGATCCTCCGGATGGCCGATGCTCAGCCGGAGCGATCCCATGCCGTGCGTCCAGGCGACCCAGGGGATCGATGCCAGCCCGATCAACCGATCGTCGCTCCGCAGCCGGATGGCGAAGTGAAACTGCGGTCGCTTCTCCGCCTCTTTCTCCCGCTCTTCGAGTTTCTTCTTGATCTGCCCCGGCGAGAGCGGTCGCGCCGGGTCGGGGTCGGTCAGGCGCAGGTATTCCGGGTCGTGCGTCCACTTTGACAGCGTCTCAACATCCTTTTCAGGATCGATCGGCGTAAATCGGATCAACTCGCCCTCGAAAAGTTGAACGTTCATTTGTCCTCTTCCTCCGTCACCAACTGAGCGGCTCCTCAACCGCGTCCTCGCGGTTGAGCAGTGTGCGCAAGGGAGACCTTCGGTCGGGCCGTGGGGTCGGGTCGGAGACCGCGACCCCATCGTAACGTTACTTATCTTCTTCCTCCGTCACCAGCTGCTTGCCGGTGAGTTCCAGGGACACATCTTCAAGCGTTGGAGCATGTCCGTTGGTGGGTATCAGTTTCTTCAGCCCTGCCGGCGTATCGAGCGCGACGATCTGGCCGCCGTCGATGATGGCGATGCGATCGCACAGCGCGTCGGCTTCGACCATATCATGCGTCGTCAGCAGGATGGTCGTGTCGTGCGCATCGCGCAGCTCGCGCACGAAGGCCTGCACTTCGCGCTTGGATCGCGGATCGAGTCCGGTCGTCGGCTCGTCGAGCAGCAGCAAACTGGGGCGGCTGAGGAACGCGCGAGCAATGGCGACTTTCTGCTGCATGCCGCGGCTCATCTCTTCCATCGGCCGATAGATCGCCTTCGCCTCCAGCCCGAGACGCGCCAGGATGTCTTTGACGCGCTGCCTGGCCTCGTCAACCGCGACGCCGTACAAACGCGCGCCGTACAGCAGGTTCTCCATCGGCGATAGCTTCTTAAAGAAACTGGCTTCCACCGACACGCGGTTGATCAGCGTTTGCACCAGGCGCGGCTCTTGCGTGACGTCGTGTCCGAAGACGGTGATGTGCCCGCCGTCCGGCACCAGCAGCGTGGCGATCAGCCGGATCAACTCGCCCTCAAACAGTTGGGTATTCATTTCGCTTCGTCCTCCGTCACCAACTGCTTGCCCGTCAGTTCCAGGAACACGTCCTCCAGCGTGGGCGCATGCCCGTTGTGAGGGATCAACGTTTTCAAACCTG
>JBOGUH010000421.1:0-6205 GCA_050695975.1 Anaerolineae bacterium | reverse complement strand
ATGTTAGTCAACGTGGTGCCGACTGGCAGTTCGTTCGCCACGGTCACCAAGACCACGATCGTGCCGCTCGCGCCTGCGGGCAAATCGCCGAGCGACCAGACGTTATCGCCGGTTGTCGGCGGTGGCGAGGCGATCAGGTACGTGGTGTTAGCCGGATACGTTTCCGTGATCACCACGTTCTGCGCGATGGCGCCACCGGCGTTGGTGTAGACAATCGTGTATTGAAGCGTCGCGCCAGGAGTCACCGGGTCGAGGCTGTCCGATTTGCGGATTTGCAGCACAGGCGTCTGCTGCATCAAAGAGGCTTGAACGATGTGAACCGGTGGCAGCATGATGTGTGACGAATCAGTTTGCAGGGCGGCCGGGTCGTTCAGTTGCGCATGCGATCCCGGCGCAAATGACAGGGGCGGCACGGCCAAGGTGACGATAAGCAAGATTGTGCAGGTCAGGCAAGTGGCACGGTTAAACATACAACTCGTTTTCACTGTACGGGAATGAGCGTTGGACGACGAGGTGCTGCAATTTTACTACAAATACGTGCCGGCGATCAACCTCTCAGCGCCCTCGGCGCCTCTCTCCGTTGCTCGCCGACCGCGTCCCCGCGGTCGGCCCTCGAGGACGCGGGCCTGGAGCACCTGTGAATAATCACCAGCTCAGTGCCCTCGACACCTCTGCGGTTCATACGGACGCGCTGGCAAGCACCTTCATCGATTATCACGCGGTTGGCGCTTTGGTCTTAGCGCAGCAATGCGCTGGCGCAGGTCGGCGAGGACGGCATCGGTGTCCATATCGTGTCCGAACATAGCCAGCTCGCGTCGACGGAACGCTAACCGCGTCGCCAGGTCTTGCAAGCGGATGGCGCGCGCCAGTTCGGCCAGGCCGCGGCGTCCTTCGCGCAGCAGCATTTGCGCCCGGCGCGCCGGTGACGACAAGTAGAAGAACTCGTTGGGCGTGAACGTGCGCCGATCGACTTCGGCCTGGAGATGGCTTCGGATGATTTCCTGTTCTTTGCGCACGGACAAGAATGCGAGAGCGACGATGGCGATGATGCCGGCCCACGTCGCCAGGAAGGGGACGACGACCAGCCAGCGCCGATCGCCGACGGCGAGATCGCGGAAGAAGTCGGTGAACAGGTGCAGCGCGATAGCGACGATCAACCCGATGATCGGCGCCCACGCACGCAGGCGTCGATCGGCGGCCCAGCGCGATACGCCAAACCCGACCCCGATCACCGCGCCGTAGTACGCCTCATTCAGGCCGAAGGCGATGCCGTTGATCAACACCGACCCGCGCAGGAACTCGAACCCGCCGAATAAGAAGCCGAGGACGTACGTGATCAAATTGGTCGTCATGGCGAAGCCGATGCCGGCCAGCGCGCCATACACGATCCCGTCGAGCACATCGTCGAACTCGCGCCGGTAGCGCGTGAAGATGAACAGGATGGCGGCGGCCTTGATCGTTTCGGTGATGACTGGGGCGACTCCGCCCGCGACGAAGAAGCGCGCGGCGACCGCGACCAACGCGCCGGGCAGCGCGCCCCACAGGAAGGTGACGAGGAGCAAGCGGGCAGGCTCTTTTTCATATCGATCGAGCCACCAGACCGCCCAGGCATATAGCGCGGCCGGCGCGACCGCGGCGAGCAGCGCAGCCAGGATTCCTGTCGAGAGCTGCTCGAATGGCAGGTAGAACACGACCGACTCGGGCGGATTGAAATCAACTCCGCTTGAAGTCAATCGCGCCGGCGACACCCGCTGGTCGGCTGCGCCGTCTCCGGTCGAGTCGACGTCGAGCACGAAGTCACACGCCTGGCACACGCGCGTTGTCACAGACGCGCCGGCTGACAGGGATAGGCCGTACTGGCGGCGAACGATTCTTCCGGCGATCACGTCGGGCCATTCGAGGATCAGTGTCGATGAAAATGCCTGGCGCGCCTGCAGGCTCAGATCGTAACCGAGCGAGGGGTCCGGCCGGTCGTGGACGACGATCGTTTGCCGTTCCTCTTCGACGATGATGTCGGCGTCGAACGGATTGGACAGCGTGAGCGCAGCTACGCCGGGCGGCTCAGCGATTTCGACGCGCACGTTGCGGTGATACCAGGTCGCCGCATCGGAGCGCTGATTGCCCCATCTGAACGGGTCAGACCACTGGATACCTTTCTGCGCCGGGCCGGCGGGACCGGAGAAATCGCCAAAAGCCCGCTCGCCCCAGCGGCCGGCGAAGGCCAGCCAGGCCGGATCGGTATCTGTGATCATCTGAATGTTCGGTGTCACCGGATCGACGCGGCCGGTTCGATCGTACACGTCGATACGCACGTTGCCGACATCAGCGCGCTGTGGGAAGAGCGTGTCGCCAGCGAAGTAAGTCGCGTGCGAACCCAACGCGACGTAGGCTTGCGGATGAGTCTCGCCGACTTTGCCGATAGCGTCCCACGGCCGGGCGGTGCCGCCGTGATGCTGGGCGTACACGGCGCGTGCCGGCTGTCCCAATGCGTCGAGCTCGACCTGGACCATCTCCCAGTCGCCTTCGTGCTTGTTGTACCAGTCGTTGTAGTAGTAGAACAGCCAGTATTGAATCGCGACGCGGCCGTCGTCAGCGTGGACGACGCGGGCATAGGCGGTGACGGGATAGGCATCCAGCAGCCCGTTCAAGTCGTAGTATGAGCCTTGCGCCGTGTAGTTGAGGTAACCGCTCGTGTCGTCTTGACCATACCATAAGTCGCAATACGCGTCGGCCGGGGCGCTGGCCAGTTCGGCGATCGTGATCGGTTCGAGGACAGTCGCTTCGACGCCGGAGATGGTCTGGCGCAGGCGAGCCTGCTCGAGCATCACCCGAATGTCTTGCGGTCGGTAGCGCTCGCGCTCGTGGAAGTAGAGGACGGGGGCGTAGGTGGTGGCGAGGGCGAGCTCGCTTATGGGTTGGTTGGTTGGATAGTTGGGTTGAGAACGTAATGAATGTGGTGTATTGCCTGGAGCGTGGAGCGAGGGCTGAACGGAGGCCAGCGCGACGATGACGAAGGCGAGCAGGAAAGGACGGCGCATGTTTGTCTTGCTACATAGTTCGAGATCGGCGATGAGCGATAGGCGATACGCGAGATTGTACTATCGAAAGGACGAAGATGGCAACGGGGAATTTTATCGTCGGACACGGCTCGCGAGCAAAAATCCGAGCAAGACCGCCGCTATTGTAAGTGCCAGCGGCCCGATCCAGATCGGCACGCCTGTGGCGGGGGAGCGTGGGGGCGCAGCGTTCGACAGGCTGCCGATTGATTCTCGCGTCGGTGTGACCTGCCCCACAGCAAGGGGCATGGGAGTCGGAGCGTCGGTTGCCATCGCGGTGGGGGGCGGTGTATAAGTGGCTGCTGATGTAAAGGTAGGTGTAGGAGTATGGGTGTGTGTGGGTGTGTTCGTCGGCGTAGGCGTCTGCGTGGGGACGAACACCTCGCCGCTGCGGAAGGCATTGGCGAGATCGCGGGTCAGGTTGAGGTAGAAGTCGCCGTAGGTCGCGCTCGGCTCGATCTGCGTGCCTTCGACCCACTCGTTGAACGAGGTAATGATCACCCAGTCCGCGCCGGAGGTCGTCGCGCCGTTGAACGATTGGCGATAATACTCGCCGCCGGCGCGCGGGCGGACGTAGGCGCTCGATCGGCCGGCCCGCGCATCGTCCCAACCGGGCATCGCCGTGCTGACCCAGTATTTGAACGCGCCCAGGCTATCTGCTTTGGCGCGAATTTTGTCGCCCCAGTTGTTCAACGTCGCTTGCGGATTGGCCGACCAGGCGATGCTGTACAGGTGCTGCCCGTCGAACACACGCAGGTAGTCGGTGTTGGCGCCTTCGGCGATCCAGATCGAAGCGCGATCCGGATCGACCGCGTCGCGGATCGCCTGCCATTCGTCGACGCTGAAGCGCGTGTTGTGCCAAAAGAAGATCACCGGCTTGCCGCCAACTTTGAGGTAAGCCGGATGCTGCGCGTGCGTGGCAAGCAGCGCCGCCAGCGCCGATTGAACGTCGTCGCGCGTGGTGAAGAATGGGCTGCCGGTCTCAAAATCGATCGCGGCGCGGATGCCACCGTGTGCAGCGGTGACATCGAGTAGCCTGCGGAAGTTGGTCTCGGTCTGGTTGTTCGGTTCGCCGTTTGGGCCGTACCAAGCTTGCACCAGCCCGTCGATACCGGCCGCTTCTGCCTGCGACACATGCCGCTCGATCGTTGTCCGATGGCTGGAAGAGTATGGCTGGAACGGCTGGTCGCTGGTCTTGACAGCGCCGAAAGAATCGGGCGAGTACCAGGCGTAATAAAAGGCGAGGACGAGGCGTTCGCCCTGCGCATGGGCGGGCGAGGGGAGGGTCGAGAGAAGCAGGATAGCGGCGAGGGTGAGCCAGGATTTCATCGAGCGCAATCCTACCACGAAGGCGCCAAGACACGAAGTTGTCCTTATACGGATTTGTGATGTGGAGTCATCGGATAAGCAACGAATCCGGCGGAGCACATCCGTTGATTCGTTGCACATTCGTTGACACGGGTGGATCAAAATCCAATCGAGCATGAACTCCAATGCACCGTGGCGCAGAGGATGAGGCCAATTGACTTGCCTCCATCCCGAAAGTACAATCGCGGCACATTCTCACGGAGGCGAGATCAATGCTTGAATATCTGGCGCTGCTGCTCAAACTGTTTGTGGTGTTCTCCAAAGTCGGGCTGCTGGCCTGGGGCGGCGGCCCGTCGATGATCCCGCTGATGCAGCAGGAAGTGCTCGCGCAGAACTGGCTGACCTCGGAAGAGTTCATCGATGCGCTGGCGCTGGGCAATGCGCTGCCGGGGCCGATCGCGACCAAGATGAGCATCTACGTCGGCTACAAGCAGGCCGGCCTCCTCGGCGCGCTGGCCGGCGTGTCGGGGACGATCGCGCCGTCGGGCGTGTTGATGCTGATCCTGGCGCTTTTCTTCCTGGCGCTGAAAGACTCGCCGGCGATCCAGTCGGCGCTCACGGCTGTGCGGCCGGCCGTCGTCGGCTTGCTGGTGTGGACCGCTTACGACTTGGGCGAGAAGGTGCTGCGCAGGGGCGGCATCACCTGGGGCCAGGCGCTCGCGACCGGTTGGGATAAGGTGCTCATCGCCGCTGTGGTGGTTGTCGCAATGATCCGGTTCGGAGACAACTCGACGATGGCGGCGCTGGTCATCGTCGCCTCGGCCATCTTCGGCCTGTTCGTTTATCGTTAGACAAACTTTACCACCAAGCCACGAAGGAACAAAGAAACTTCGTGTCTTTGTGGTTGATGTTGAGGTCAACTGTGTCAACGCTTCTTCTTCGCAATGCCCGATTGCTGATTACGATGGACGACGCCGGGCGGACGATCCCCGACTCCGCCCTGCTCGTCCGCGACAATGTCATCGAGTGGGTCGGCTCGACGCGCGATCTCATACAGACTCATCTCTCCGCCGATCGGATCATCGACGCGACCGATAGGGTCGTGCTGCCGGGGTTGATCAACACGCATCATCATCTGTATCAAACGCTCACGCGCGCAATGGCGCCCGACTCTACCTTGTTCGACTGGCTCAAGACGTTGTATCCCATCTGGGCGCGGATGGACGGCGAGGCGGTGTACGTCAGCGCGCTGGTCGGCATGGCCGAGCTGATCCTGAGCGGGTGCACCACGTCGAGCGATCACCTGTACCTGTTCCCCAACGGCGCGAAACTCGACGACGAGATTCGCGCGGCGCAGGAGATCGGATTGCGCTTCCACGCTGCGCGCGGGTCGATGTCGTTGGGGGAGAGTGAAGGGGGACTGCCTCCTGACAGTGTCGTGGAAGACGAGGAATTGGTAATTAGGGATTGCGTGCGCGTGATCGAGCAGTATCACGATCCGAATCCGTATGCGATGCTGCGCGTCGTCGTCGCGCCGTGCTCGCCGTTTTCGGTCACGCCCGACCTGATGCGTGAGTCGGCCAGGCTGGCCCGGCAATACGGCGTCACCTTACACACACACCTGGCCGAGACGAAGGACGAAGAAGCGTTCTGCCTGGAGAAGTTTGGACATCGACCGGCAGCGTATGCCGAGCATCTGGATTGGGTCGGCGGCGATGTGTGGTGGGCGCACAGCGTCCACGTCGACGAGCCGGAGATTGCGTTGATGGCGCGGACAGGCACCGGCGCGGCGCACTGCCCCACCAGCAACATGCGGCTGGCCAGCGGCATCGCCCCGGTAC
>JBOGUH010000420.1:0-20429 GCA_050695975.1 Anaerolineae bacterium | reverse complement strand
CGCGCCGTGAAGGTTGAAGGGGGCACGATCGCATGGGACAATGGCGCAGACATAGACCCAGATGTCCTTTACTATGATCTCAAGCCAGCGTGGATGGAAATAGAGCAGGAACCCGCCAAATAGAAGCGCAATAGCAAACATCTGTGGCCGACCACGCGGCGCCGGTCGGCCTGCTTCATTGTCAAGGCAACCATCGCACCCACTAGAACGCCAGTAGCCTCTCGACCTCCTTCCGAATCTTCTCCACCGTAGGCACGACCGCCTCCATCAAATGCGGGTTGTAGGGGATCGGCTGATCGCTCGTCGCCAGGCGATCGGCCTGCCAAGCTCCATGAACGCTTCTTGCGCGATCGTCGCGCCGAAGCCAACGTGCTGGCGAAAGCGCATGTGGGGAATTATAGATTGAGTACAGCTTGGTTTCAAATCCGGAGAGGAGTATAATTCTCTAAACTGCGAATGGGCTGGTTAGCAATCGCGCCAAAGAAGGGACACAGGAAACCGTGCCGCGTATCAGTCAGTTTTTCGGTATCGTCATTTCTATGTACTACGATGACCATTCGCCACCTCATTTTCACGTCAAATACGCGGAGAACAAGGCAAAGATAACCATCGGAACTCTGGAAGTAGACGAAGGCAAGCTGCCCCGTCGAGCGTTGGGAATGGTACTTGAGTGGGCGGCGCTTCACCGCGCCGAACTCTGGGCCAATTGGGCGAGAGCGCGAGAGGGCCTGCCTCTGGAGCAAATCGAACCCCTCGATTAGGGGAAAGGACGATAAGATGATCGAAGTCCGTTCAGTTAAACCCCTGGAAAAGTTTCAGGTGCTGTTGGAGTTTACAAACGGCGAGCAGAAAGTCGTTGATCTCGAACCTCTTCTGCGCGGTCCCGTGTTTGAACCGATCCGTCAAAACCTTGACGTGTTTCGCTCAGTTCGAGTGGACGAAGAACTCGGCACGATAGTTTGGGAAAACGGCGCAGACATTGATCCAGATGTTCTCTACGGCACACACATTCCTGCCTGGATGGAAGCTGAAGCGCCTGTCGCCAAGTGACTTTCACGCTGCGCCGAACAACTTCCGTTCTCCAACTTCCAATCTCACAATTCAAAACGCCAACAGCCTCTGCATCTCCTTCCGAATCTTCTCCACCGTCGGCACGACCGCCTCCATCAGGCGCAGGTTGTAGGGGATCGGCTGATCGCTCGTCGCCAGGCGCACGATCGGCGCGTCGAGATCCATAAACGCCTCCTGCGCGATCGTCGCCGCGATCTCCGCGCCAAAGCCGCCCGTCCATGTGTCTTCGTGGACGATCAGGCACTTGCTCGTCTTGCGCGCGGACGCGAGCACGGCCTGCTTGTCCCACGGCACGATCGTGCGCAGGTCGATGATCTCGACTCGCCCCTCGAAGTCTCGCGCCGCATCCAGGCAGCGATGCACCGTCTCGCCCCAGGTGATAATCAACAGTTCGTCGCCTTCCTGCAGCACGTTCGCCACGCCGAAGGGCAGCACGTAGTCATCCCCTGGATAAGGCCGGCGCGCCGCAGCGGTGTCGAGCAGTGCGCGGTGCTCGAAGAAGATCGTCGGATCGTCGCCGCGCAGCGCCGATCGCAGCAACCCGACCGCGTCTTCGGCGTTCGAGGGGAACGCCAGCCGCCAGCCCAGCGTGTGCGCGAAGATCGCTTCGCCGGTGACGCTGTGCCACGGGTCGCCGGTCTTGCGCCCAAACCCGACCGGAATACGCACGACCATCGGCGCGGCGAACTTGCCCGCCGTGCGCCAGCGCAGCGTGCCGCAGTCGTTGATCTGCTCGGTCGCGGGGTCAGCGTACTTGCGGAACTGGATCTCCGGCACGGGCATCAATCCGGCCAGCGCCATGCCGACCGACCGGCCGATAATGCCTTCCTCGGATAGCGACGTGTCGAACACGCGATCTGCGCCGTAGCGCAGTTGCAGGTCAGTCGTCGCGCCATGCACACCGCCCTTCACGCCAACATCTTCGCCGAAGATCAGCACGCGTGGATTGGCTTTAAGTTCGGCTTCGAGCGTGCGCTTGACTGCGTCGAGCAGGTTGAGGCGCAGGCCTCCACGAGTTCCTTCAGTTCCTTGAGTTCCTAGCGAAGGCACTGAAGGAACTGAGGGAACTGGCTTGACCCCTTCCGGGCGCAGCCCGCCGACGATCTGCGGGCAATCATCTTCGAAGAAGACATATCGGCGCGCTGCCGCCGGATCGGGTTCGGGCTGTGCCAGCGCCGCATCACGCGCGGCGATCACCTCGCTCTCGACTTCACGCTCCAACGCCGTCCATTCATCGAACGAGATGATCTCGTTGCTCGTCACGTAATCGCGCAGGCGCGGCAGCGGATCGCGCGCTTCTTCCTGCTGGCGCAGCTCAGGCGACTTGTAGGCCTGGTTGTCGACGAACGAGTGGCCGGACAGACGCGGCACCGACAGGCGCAGCAGGCACGGCGCGCCGTTTCGAGTGTGGGCCACCGCCTGCCCGATCTTGGTTGCGGCGTCGATTGGATCTGCCCCATCGCCGTCGAGGACGAGCAAGTTCTTGAACGAAGCCAGGTTCTCCGCGATGTTCGCGCCGGGAGTTTGAAAGGCGCCGGGCACGCTGATGCCGAAGCCGTTGTCTTCGATGAAGAACAGGTACGGCAGCGACAACGTGGTGACGATAGTGAGCGCGGCCCAGAAGCCGTTGGCCGCGATCGATCCGTCGCCGCCCAGCGCGGCCGCGATCGCGCCCGACCAGTCTCCTTCGCCGAGCACGCGCTGCCGATAAGTGATCGCCTGCGCCCAACCCGCCGCGGGAGAATACTGCGCGCCGACGTCGCCCGAGGCCGGCAGCACCAGCGCGCGCCCGCGGCGCGGCAGCATATGCACCACACCGATGTCGCGCCCGCCGGTGAGGCTGCCGGCGCGGGCCAGTGGGCCGGCGAAAGCTTCTTCGGGCGTCATGCCGCAGGCCAGCACGAACGGTCGCGAGCGATAATACACGGCGGCCGCATCGTGCGGATGATCGAGCGCCAGGCCGAGCACGATCTGCGCCAAGTCGTGCCCGCGCGCAGAGAACTGATAGGTGACTTTGCCCGACGGCGCAAGCTCGGTCTCTTCGATACGATCGATCGCGCGCGAGATGAGCATCAGCCGAGCGACTTGGCGCCAGTCTACGGGCGGTGCGGCCGGCTTCCCCCTTTTGCGGCGAGGTGCGGTTCGAGTCGTGGTCATGGCTCCCCTATAGACCTGGCAGGTCTGGCTTGGAGCTGATTATAGAATGGCACGCGGAGGGGGACAAGTGCGGCACGGTAAACAGAACCTCCCGAAGGCTGTGAGTCTTCGGGAGGTTTTCGTTGCGGTGACATCCCGTCACGGGATGTTGCGCGCGATCAGCGGCGCAAAGATGAACTGGGGGGCTTTGCTGTCAAGCGACAGCGTGTAACTCACAACCACACCGGCGCAATTCGCGTAAGGCGTCGTGCCTGTGGGGTAGGCCGACAGGTAATACCAACCCGCCGCGGTCGTCGGCGCCGACCATACGATTCGCGAACTGGGGCCACCTCCCGAGTTGTCGTTCTCCGCCACCAAGATGCCATTGGCGTCGTGCAGCGCGAGGACCGTGTCGGTCTGCGCGCTCAGGTTGGACGTGGTCAGCGTATACACCCCTCTCTGCACCACTTGAAAACGCGCCCAGTCCTTGTCGGCGATGCCAGTCAAGGTGTTGCCGTCAAAGTTGTGTAGCTGCGGCGTGCCCACGCTGAGCGTGCCGGCGCTCGCCGGCTCATCGTCGGTCTCGTAGGCATCCGGGCACATGTGATTGATCACGCCCTCGATGACGTTGGGCGGCAGGGGTTGCGCCCGGGCCGCCAGCGCCGCACCCATCCAGCTGGCCGCCAGCAAGACCGTCGCGCCGATCCGCAGCAGGGTGGTCCTGCGCGCGCTGGGCGGGACGGGCCGGGTGATTCGAGCACGGTTATTCATGGCGTGTACTCCTTCGTGTCTTGACCGATCATTCAGCCGGTATATTCGCGAGCACAACCCTTACGGCAGGTTCCTCACAACGAGCGGCAACACGAGAGTATGCCTCTGCGTGACCGCCATCGTGACGCTGTAATCTGTGAGACAGCCGGGGGCAGGCAGCCGGGTCAACGGCGTGACGCGCAGGTAATGCGCGCCGTTTGTCGTCCCCACCCACTTGATCTGAGACGAGTGGTCGGTCGAGCCGGGCCGGTCGTCGCTTTGAGCCAGCCGGGTCACGCCATCCGGCGCGAAGAGCGCCAGGACCGTGTCCGCGCGTGCGCCAAATGCGACTGTGGTGAAGGTGTAGACGTCTCCTTGCTTCAGCGTCACCCTCAGCCAGTCTTCGTCATTGGAGCTGAAGAAGTTGTGCAGCGGCGACCCGCTGGTCGTCAGCGTCACGCCGGTCGTGCTGAACAGGTCGTCGTTCATGGCTTCGTACGCGTCGACGGCGCATACCGGCGCCAGCAGATCGCCAAAGTTCACGGTATAGCCGATATTCACGGCTACGGCTTGCGCCACCACGTTAGGCGTGGTCGAGACGTAACCGGGCAGATCGGTCTCGGTGACGGTGAACACGTTGCTGGGCGTGAACTGATCGATCAGGAAGGTATACTGCCCGAGATAGTTGGTGGTCACGCTGGTGATCGGGACACCGCTGAAGTTGCCGTCGATGCGGATCGGGACGTTCGGGAGGCCGACCTCGCTCGCGTCGAAGACCGAGTTGGCGTTAGCGTCGTTGAAGGCGGCGCCGAAGATCGACGACAGGCCAGGGTTATTGGAATCGCCGAAGTTGACGATGTACGCGCCGGTAGTGACGACGGACACGTGCACTTCGTTCGGCGTGGTGGAGTGGTAGTTCGGCGGGTCGGTCTCGACCACACGATAGACGACGCCGTTCACCACGCCGAAAGTGTAATCGCCATTCGGCCGGGTGGTCGCCTGGATGAGAAGGGTCGCGCCGCTGTACAGACTGACGGTCACGCCGGGAATGCCTAGCTCGCCGAAGCCCTGGTTGCCATCGCCGTTCGCGTCGTTAAAGACGGCGCCTAGAATCACCGACGAACAGACGCCGATCTGGCAGTCGCCGAAGTCGGCGACTTTCGGGGAGCCGGGCAGGACGTTGACCACCACGACGTTGGGTGTGGTCGAGCGATAGCCGGGTGGGTCGATCTCGTGGATGGTGTGGGAGCTCTGCGACACGAAGTCGAATCCGAAGGTGTACTGGCCAAAGGAACCGGTCGTGGCGCTGATCACGTCGACGCCGTTGTCGGCGGTGGTCGTGATCACCACGCCGGCGATGCCGGTCTCGGTCAGATCTTGAACGCCGTTGGTGTTGGCGTCATCGAACACCAGGCCGTGCACCGACCCGGCGTCGGCGCGGTTGCTGTCGCCGAAGTTGACCTGGTACGAGTTACCCAGCGCCACGAGGACGTTGATCTGATCGGGCGACGTGGAGAAGTAGCCGGGCGGGTTGGTCTCCTGCACTCTAAACACACCGGGCACGCTGGCGCTGAACGCATACGTGCCGGAGGCGCCCGTGGTGTAGGTAGCGACGGCGGTGGCGCCGCTGAACAATCGGATCACCGCGCCCGGCAGTCCCGTCTCGCCCAGGTCCTGCAGCCCGTTCCCGTTGAAATCGTCGAAGACCGCGCCGTAAATCGTCGCGGCAGTGGCATTGTTGCTGAACCCGAAGTTCTGATTGGGATAGGTCGTGCCGGTCACCGTGTCGAGCGCGAGAAATTCAGGCGTGGTGCGATAGGCGCCGGCCGGCACGCTGGAGTTGACGAGGAACGTGCCTGCGCCGACGGCGAAGGCGTACGCGCCCGCCGCGTTCGTCGTCGTGATCTGCGACAGGGTGCCGGAGATCGACACCTGCTCGCCGCTGAAGGTCGTTTCGCCGGGATCGAACACGCCGTCGTTGTCGGCGTCGTTGAACAGCGTGCCGGTGACGATGGCGGCATTCGTCGGGAGCACGTCGCCGAAGGTGTTGTTGGCTGAGGCGGCGCCCACCGTCAGCGGACTGACGCGCAGCGTGTCCAGGTTCACCTTGACGGCGCTGTTGCCCGGGATGGCGTTTGTAGAGACGTAGCCGGGTGGGTTGGTTTCGGTGACGGTGATCACGGCGCCGGGCGGGCCGTGCAGCGTGAAGTTGCCGGAGGCTGTGGTCGTGACGAACATGCCGCTCGACGCGCTGACGCGCCCGTTGGCGAGGCCGGCGCCGCCGTCGTTGTACAGGCCGTCGGCATTCATATCGTCGAAGATCTGGCCGGTGATGCTGACCACGCCGGTCGCCAGCACGTCGCCGAAGTCATTTCCGGCGTAGACCGTGCTGGAGATCGGATTATCCAGCCGCAGTGTGTTCGTGTCGAGCCGGATCAAACCAGGGCCGGGATTGGCTGCAGTTGAAACGTAGCCCGGCAGGTCGGTCTCGGTTACGGTGATCGGCTGGCCGGGCTGCACGGTCACGAACAGAGTGTAGACTCCCGATGCGCCGGTGATCATCGCATCAGCGCCGGCGGCCACGAGTGCGCCGCTGACGCCGGGTTCCGAATCATTGGCAGCGTTGACGTTCACATCGTCAAACACCTGACCCTGAATGCGAACACCGAGGAAGTCGCCGAAGTCGACTCGACTGGACGTGCCGGTGACGACAGTCTGCGCGACCGAATCGGGCGTGGTTGAAACGTAATTGGGCGGGTTGGTTTCGGTGACAGTGTACGTGCCGGGTGAGGAGAAGGTCAACGCGTACTGGCCGAAGGCATTTGTAGTGACCGGCGTCGTGACCGCGCCGGTGGATGCGACGCTGACGCCGCTCAAGCCGTTCTCGCCCAGCTCCTGTGCGCCACTGGCGTCGGCGTCATCGAACACGGCGCCGAAGACCACACCAAAAGTGGAGGTCACCGGGGCATAGCCAAAGTCGACGGTCTCCGTGGTTTCGAGCGCAGCATCCAGGAACACCGGGCTGGGGCTGGTGCGGAAGAATCCAGCCGGTATCTCGGCGCTGACCGAGATCGGGCCTCCCGTCTCCAGCGTGAAGGTGTATTGCCCGGAGGCGTTGGTGGCCGTCACTGGTTGAAGCGCGCCTGGCAGCGTGACGGTGACGCCGGAGATGCCCGCCTCACCGCCGTCCAAGACGCCGTTGCCGTCGGCGTCGTTGAAGGCCCGGCCCCTGATAATCGCGCGGGCATTGAGGACGGTGGTCGTCTCCGGCGCGCCGGCCAGGAAGTCGGTCTGGTCCGAGACGACGCCGTAATCCTGGTTGACGATCGTCGTCCCAGACGGGAGGGCAGGGGTAACCTGCGCACTGAAGGTGACGGCGGCGGTGGTGGATGACACAATCGAGGTGATCTCCCACGAGATCACATTGCTGGCGTTGATGCCGCAAGGCGATCCGCCGCCGCACGAGACAAACGTCATGCTGATGGGCAGGACGTCTGTAATCAATACGTTCGTCGCGGCTGCCGGGCCGGTGTTGGTGATCAGCAGCGTGTAGGTCACGTTCCGGCCGGAGAGGACTGGATCGGGGAAGTCATGCTTGGTGATGGCGAGAATGGGAGACAGAACCGTGTCCACGTCGCTCTCCGACTGAACGGCGAAGGCATAACCACCCTGATTGGAGTACTGCGCCTGCATCGAGTTCGTGAGCAGGACGCCGTTCGCCAAGTTGAAATTGACGCTTGTCGTGATCGTGACTGTATTGCTCGCGTTGGGCGATAGTGAGCCGAGGTTGCAGGTGACCGTGCTCGTCCCCGCGCACCCCGGCGACGCCGAGCCGAAGGTGACGCCGATCGGCAGCACATCCGTGATCAGCAGATTGGTAGCCGTTACTGCGCCGGTGTTGGTGACGCGCAGTGTGTAAGTCAACACCTGGCCCTGGATCACGTCAGTCTGGCCATCGCTCTTGCCGATGGCGATCGTCGGCGCTTGCAGCGTGGTCGTGACGGTCGACGTGACAGCCGGGTTTACGTCGTCCGGGTTGAAGAAGATGCCCATGAACCCATTGTTGACCAGCGGCGTCCCATCCGGGATGTCAGCGCCCTGGCCGTTGACCAGCACGGTCAGCGTGACCTGTCCACCGGCGCCTGGCGCGACGGCGCCGATGTTCCACACGACGCGATCCTGGGTATTAAAGCCGGCGGTCGTGTCGGGCGTGGGCGAAGCGGACGACGTGATCGTCTGAGACGGGATCACGTCCCAGACATACATGTTCGAAATAGGTTGGCTGCCTGTGTTCGTGTAGCGCAGGGCGTAGGTAAGCAGCTGGCCCTGCTGCACCGTCGCCGAACTCGCCGACTTGGTGAAACTGAAAGTCAACGTGCCGGTGATGTTCACCGTCGTGCCAACCGCACAGAACCCCTTGTCCATCTTGTTGTTGGAGGCGAAGCGCACATCGGTGTACGGGCATAGGGTGGCATTGCCGGGTCGGAGCGCGACAAAGGTATACGTGGTTCTGACCTTCTCGGCGCCGGCCGGCAGACTGCCGGGCGAAAAATACAGTCGATCTCGAAACGGCAGGCCGACCGTCATACCAGCGCTGTTCTGGAACTGCACCTCGTTGGAAAGCAGCCGATAGAGGTCGGGGGTGAAGGTGATATTCCCGACGGGCTGAAGGCTAACCCCATCCGGGTTGTTGCCCATGTCGTAGTCGACCGACATGGTGAAAGCCACCCCCACCTGCACGTTGGCGGAAGCGCTCACGAGACCGTTGTTACCGGTGCGGAGCGCCGTGCGGGTCTGAACCGTCGGGCTGAAGGGAGGAAAGGCGTTGAGGCTCTGCGTGACGGTGTTGACGTTGGCGGCTGAAACGGTGACGGTGTAGGTGTGCGGGTCGCCAATTGTGTTGGAGCGATGGGCAAACCAATAGACCACCTGGCGGCTGCCGGGTGGCATCGACGGCAGGCTGCGCTGGCGGCTTTCGCCGGTCAGCAAGTCCCAGCCCCCAGTCGGATTCATGTCGAGATCGACGATCGGCGTCGTGGCGGTCGTCGGTCCGGTGTTGGTGATGACCGCCTCGACCACGAAAACTTCCGGGCCACCTTGAACCGTGTTGTCGCGAGTGGCAAACGGCGTGCTGAGGATGCCGACGGTGAGAGAGGTGCTCGCTTGCAGCAGCGGCGCCGGAGGCGGGCTGAGCAGCGGCGCGGCGGACGACCCTTCGACTGCGCCCAGGACAAGCGGCGGAAGTGGGCCGGCGGCGAGCGCGTGGCTGGGATGAGTCGGCAGGGCCAGCGCGCCGACGAGCAGGATCACCATCGCCAGCGCGATCGCTGATGAAACGATCAACGATCGAGTTGCGGTGTGTAAGCGGCCGGTCCGCCTGTCGGGGCGTAATGAGTTCATCACGAAAGACCTCCGTAGCTGTCGAGACACCTTCTTCAAAAAGGAACAAGGAGTCATGATGCAGGACTAGCGTCTCTTAAGTTCTGGCGCGGCTCACGAGGCGTTGTAAAGGGGCCGAAAACCTCTTATAAATTTGCTGCGCGCGCGTTTGTGGAGCAGGCGTAAATAAAGAAGCCCTTTTGCGAAGAAGCGTTGGGCCACAGGTGGCTGGCCTAGGGATGGCCAGTCGTTGATGCGCGCCAGTGTAGCATGATCGTTGTGGTTTGTAAACCAGCTTGCCATAACAGGCGCATTCCAGTTTTGGGACGAGTCTGGGTGTGTTTGTCCTCAGTATGAAATACGCCCCCTTGCGACTTCTAACCAGGCGATGCCCCCGAACTCACGCACGGATGACCGTTCGCGTGATCGCGAATGATGCCGGCGACCGAGCAGGGATGAGGCTGGAGAGCAAATGGCGTAACCTCCGCCCATCCATATTTCACTCTTCTTCGATGATCACTTCTGCGCCGATTTGTGTTAGAGTAGGGCTGCGTTTTGAATTCCTTCACCAGAAGGTTGCGTTTGAATCGCAGTTGGTTATCCCGAATTCGTGAACGCCTGTCGTCTGCCGACTCGGCGTACATGCCCGCCGGTGTGCGGCTGGTCACTCCGCGCCTGCCGCCGTCGCGCCGCCAATGGCGGCAGATTCACAACTGGCATAGGCTGCTGGTAGCCGTCTTTTCAATACTTGCCATAGCGACCTCGTCGATCCACGCTGGAGCGGGCGCGCTGCTCGCTGTTACGATATACGCGGCGCTCTTGCTCATCACTGAAGTTGCTTCCAGCCGGCTGGGTGGAGAGCGCTTCTACGCCCCCCGCACTCAGGTTGTTCGCATTTTGCTTAATCTCGTTGTTGCCACGGCCATCCTGTTGATCGTTTACAGCCAAAACACATTTGAGATCGTGCCCCAGGCTGCCGGCCTGTGGCTGATCATGGTGTTAGCCATCCTGCCTGCCGCGCGGCATCTCGAAACACCGATGATCATCGGCGCGACGGTCGCTGGCGGCATCCTGTTGATCCTAGCGATGGGGCTGTCAACCAGCGCACGCCGTGCCTTTGTCCTCGATAACCTCGGCGTGATTGTTCCGCTGGTCACTGCTCACATTTTCTGGCTGGGCACGCTGTTATACGCCTTTCGGGTATCGTTACGGGCGCTGGCGACGCGCGAGCAGGGATTCGAAGACGCGCTAAAGACGTTGAGCAACATTGCTCCCGATCAGATGTCGGCGCAAGCCGTATGCGACGAGGTGGCCAAGCGCATCGCCCGACGCAGCCTGTACGAGTACGTGTTGATCGCACTTTACGACGAAGAATCGGTCGCCCCTGACGACAAGGCGTTGGAGATCGTGGCCGTAGCCGGCGCGCCGCCTGATCAGTTGATCGGGTTCACCTACCCCGTGACGCGCGGCATCACCGCGCGGGCTGTGGTCACCCGAACCGCGCAGCTGGTCAACGACGTCGATCGCGATCCCCAACGGCGTTTCCTGCCGCACCACGCGCTGCCGCGCGTCAAAGCGGAATGTGCCGTGCCGATCATGCTCGGTGAGCGCGTGCTGGGCGTGCTGGATGTCGAAGGCACCCAGCCGAAGATGTTCGAACGCGAAGACATCGACCTGCTGCAGTTGTTCGCGTCGCAGCTCGCCCTGGTGCTGGCGCAGGCGCAGCAGACGGAGTTCCAGTCCTCGCTGCGCCAAGCGATGAAACAGATCCTGGGCGAGGGCGCCACGCGATCAATGATGGAGCAACTGGCCGGACTGGCCAATCAGGTGCTCAAGGCCGACAGCACGATTATCTACTTGTGCGAGCCAACCAAAGACGTTTGGCAAGGGCCGTTCTGGGGCGGCGACGTGGGCGACCCGGAACATTACCAGCGCCGTCACGTCCACACCGATAGCATGCTGCGCTGGCTGATTGAGTATCCCGAAACCGTGTACGCCCGCGATGCGCAAGACCTGCTCAAATTGGCCAATCCGGGTCGGCAGCATACGGACACCAGCGAGTCGGCGTTCATCGTGCAGCAGAAAGTGCGATCGGTGACGGCCGCGCCGCTGCGCGCCGGCTCGGCGCCGGTCGGCGTGATGTTCGTGAACTACCGGCGCGAGCGCAGATTGGGTCGCGCCTTCCGCGACATGGCCAACGCCTTCTTCGATGTGGCTGGCATCGCTGCGCTCAACTGCCATCTCTACACGCGAGCGCGATCGGCCGGGCGGCAGGATGCACTGGAAGACCTGCACGACGGCCTGTCGCAGATCATCAATTACCAGATGCGCACCCGGCTGCAGCAGATCGCTGAAGCGAACTGGCTGGCGGAACAGCCAGCCGCCCGGCAGGCCGTGACCGACATCGAGCGCGCGCTGGCAACCGCGTCTGATCTCGTGCGCCGATTGAAAGATCGGCCGGATCGTTCGCAGCCCATGCGCGAGATGCTGAACTGGATTGGCCGAAACCTGAGCGGGCTCGACGCCAGCGTGACCTGTCGCATCCAATCGGACGCACACGTCGATCATCGGCCGGTGCGCGGCTGGATGGCTCAGGAAGTGAATTACATCCTGCTGCAGGCCGTGGCCAATGCCGTGCAGCATGCTCAGGCCAGTCGGATTTTGGTCGTCTTGAGCCTGGCAGACTCCCATTTGCGGGCGACGGTGGTGGACGATGGTCAGGGCTTCGACATCAATCAGGAGCCTTCGCACCGCGGCCTGTATAATATGCGCAACCGAGCCATCAAGCTGGGTGGCCAGCTGCACGTCACTAGCGATTTAGGCAGCGGCACGTGTGTCACATTCAATCTGCCCTTAGACGTCTTGCTCCGCCCGCCCGTCATCGACCGCGAGCGCGAACTCTCATGACCAACTCTACCGATAAACCCGTTCGTGTATTTGTCATTGAAGATTCGCTGCACGCTTTGGAAGGCACACGCAGCATCCTGCGTGAAGCGTCCGATCTAGAGTACGTCGGCTCTGCGGTCAATAGCGCTGAGGCGGTTGACTTCATTCGCAAGCAGGCGGCCGATGTGATCGTGCTGGACCTGAGGCTGGAAGAGGCCCGGTCGGCCGGCTCCACCCAGCCACCCAAGAAATCGATCGAAGAAGGGTTCCGCGCGCTGGAGCAGATTGCCCAGATCGCGCCAGGCCTGCCCGTCGTCGTGCTGACCGATTTCGCCGCCGGCGAGAATGTGCAGCGGGCCTATCTGTCGGGCGCGCTCGCCGTTTTGGACAAGGACGAGATCGCGCCGGCCGATTTGATCGCCGCGATCCGGCAGGCGCTGCGCGGCTACGTCACGCTACACCGCGGCCACCTGGGATGGCTGATGGCGCCGCAATCGGATAGCTTGATCCACTTGCTTACCGTGACTGAACGTATGATCCTCGAGTGGGTGGCTCAGGGCAAACAGTTGCGCGAGATCGCGGCGGAGACCAACACGACAGTAAATACGGTGAAGACGCACTGCCGCAGCATCCGCCGCAAGTTGAATGTGCGGCGAACCTACGACGCCGCGATCAGGGTGGGATTAGTGCGCGGCCCACAGCTGGATGAGGACGAGGACGATTCAGGATGATTTTGATCGGAACGGATCATCGTCTCAGGGATGATCCGTGCGCCAATTGACTCGCGCCAAGTTCACCCGGCGCGCGCTGCAAAAGTCCTCCGGCATGCGATTGAATGCCGGAGGACTTTTTGCTAAGTTGAGATCGTCGATCGGGTACGGGACTCCGCGTCGAGTCCAGGCGAGCAGGGAAGAAAGGAGGCAGACCATGGTCACTTCTAATCCCCTGATGTCGCTTGCAGTCGGATTGCTCATCTTGCTGGGCAGCTTCATCGCGCTGATCGGGCGGCTGGATCGCGCGAATAGCAGCGGCTGCTTCTACACGCTGATGCTGGGGCTGGTGCTCTCGGTTGCCCTGGCGATCGTGTTGGGGATGCCGGGAGGGTAGCGTCTGCAGGTCATGCGAGAGGAGGCTGACGCATGGATCCGATCATCTTGATCAGTTGGTTCTTGCTCTGGGTGTGGATGCTCAGTTCGGGCGGTTCGCGGCAAGCGCCGGCCCCGTCGGTCGTCGTCATGGCGAACCAACCCGACCGCGATCAATCGAGCGCGTCCGAGGTGTTTGTGATCGGGCTGCTGGTGATCCTGTATTTGCTGGGAACCGCATTGCCTTCGTAAACAAACCTCGTCCATCTGATATTACTGCGCGCGAGATAAGCTACGCCAGGCTGCGACTAGCAAGATCGCCAAGACGATCAGCGGCAGTGTGTCTGATAAGAAATGCGTCGCCGCCTGCCCGGCGACGAAGTCGTCGTACAGGTGATTGGCCGCATGCAGCAGGCTGCCGGCAGCCACGACGCCGATCATGCCTTTGTGCCGTAGTGGATCGCGCACGGCGATCAGCAGGCCGATGCCGATCGGCAGCAGAAACGATCCCACGTCGCCCATGTAGTGCCGGTTGAACGGCGGAAAGTCGCCGATTGTCTCGAAGAACCACGCCGGCGCGACAAGCAGCGCCAGGCCCGCCACGAGGTTCACTGCGCCCGCGATCGCCACGACGATCTGTGCGAAGGTCAGGCGGGAGGATGTTTGATGGTTCATTGGGACGATCTCCTTTTAGTTATCGTCTCGTTGATTCGTTGCTCATCCGCCGACGCCGTATTTCTTCTGCAGCCACTCCTCCCACGTCACCCGACCCTGCCGGTGTTGCGGACAGGTGTTATAGCCGTTTCGGAAGCCGTGCGCGATTTTCCCCGGCAGCGGCAGGTGAATGATCGGGCGTCGCATCCCGCGCGCTTTCAGCCAGGCGCGGGCCATCTCGCCGCCGCGCAGCACTTCCGGTCCGCCCATATCGGTCAACCGGCCGGACGGCCCGGCCGCCGCGCACCGGCACACAGCCTCTGCCACTTCGCCCGCATCCACCGGCTGGAACTGAAAATCGGTCGGTCCAAACATAAGCGGGAATCGCATGACTGGCTGCAGAAAGCCGTCGATCAGGTCGTGAAACTGTGTCGCCCGCAAGATCGACCACGGCAAGCCCGCGCCTTCCACGAGCGCCTCGACCGCCGCTTTGTGCTGATAATACGGGTGAGGAATCCGCTCGATGCCGACGATCGAGACGTAAATGAAGTGAGATGCGCCCGCCGATCGGGCCTGTTCGAGGAGCCGGCGGGTGCCGTCCACATCGATTTGACGAGTGCGCTCTGACGGACTGGTCGCCGCGTGCAGGATTACCGACACGCCCGATACCGCCTCGACCAATCCCTGCCCGGTTGCGAGATCGGCCTGCGCCCATTCGACGCCCGGGCGCCGAGTCGCCGGTTGGCTGCGGCGGCTCATCACGCGCACCGTATAACCTGCTTGATCCAGTTTGGTCACCAATTGCCGGCCCAGAACGCCGGTGCCGCCTGTTACGAGAATACGCGTCACGCTTTGAACCTCCAGTCTGAATCGAATTGTACCCATAGTCATGCAATAAGACGAATCAGTGCGGCGAATTGTGACAGATTGCCGATACCGCAGTATACTTACAGGCGCGAGGTCTAGCGCCATGCCCCCGGATCAATCCCAGCCCACCAGCGCGCCCGAGGCGGCTTTACCCGTTTCGTTGGAACGCGGCGGATCCGTCGCGATGTACGTGACCATCGTCGCCTTCTCCATCACCACCCTGCTCGTTCAAACGCAAATGTGGAAGGATGGGCGCTGGATCGCCTACAGCATTGCCGTCCTGTTGTTCACTTTGTTAGCCCGCCAACCGGTGAGGCTGGAGGAGCAACCGCGCTTAACCTTCGCTTTGTTGATCGGACAGATGGTGATCTTGCTGATCGCGATCGCGCTCAGCGACTATTACTTCCTGACCGCCATGCTGTCCTTCATCACCGTCAGCACGTCACAGGCCGATCTGCCGCCGCGCCTGGCGAATCTATTCGATGTGGCCTTGCTGGCAGTGATTGCCGCTGTGTACTGGCTCGCCGCCGGCTGGGATGCCGTGTTCCAGGTCGGCCTGGGGCTGGGCGCGGGCTTTGTGTTCGTCGTGGCCTTCACGCGCGTCACTCACAGCGAGATTCAGGCCCGGCGGCAACTCGAGCGCACGAACGCGCAACTGGCCGAGTACGCTGCGCAAGTCGAGCAGCTGGCGACGATGCGTGAGCGCAACCGATTGGCGCGCGACGTTCACGACAGCCTGGGGCATTACCTGACCGTGATCAACGTGCAGCTGGAAGTCGTGACGAAACTGATCGACGCCGATCCCAATCGGGCACGCGACGCGGCGCTGAAGGCCAAGCAACTTGCATCGGAAGGGCTGGCTGAAGTGCGCCGCTCGGTCGATGCCCTGCGGCCCTCGCCGCTCGACGATCGGGCGCTGCCCGATGCGATCCGCGGCTTGCTCGACGACGCGCGTGACGCCGGGTTGATCGTCTCGTTCGATCAAGTTGGATCGGCCCGGCCGCTCTCGCCCGAGACCGAGACCGTCCTGTTTCGGGCCGCGCAAGAGTCGCTGACCAATATCCGCAAGCACGCGCGCGCCAGCTCGGCCGGCGTGCGGTTGGCGTTCGAGGCGGAGGCCGTTCGTCTGCGCGTCCGCGACAACGGCATCGGGCGACAGGGCGATCCGGACAACGTCGGCTTAAGCGCGCTGCGCGAGCGAGTTGCGGCATTGAACGGGTCGATCGTCGCCGAGAATCATCCTGACGGCGGCTTTCTGCTCGAAGTCGCGCTGCCGTACCCTGATGTCAGTCTGGGCGCGGCGAAGAATCTCATCCACAACACGGCAGACCCTTCGCTCACCGCGCTTCCCTTCAAATAGAGGCAGCGTTTTGAAGAGCAGTGCAGGCGTCGTCCAGGGTGACACGCCAGTGATGGAGATCGATCGCGTGAATGAGATTAACGTTTTGATCGTAGACGATCAGCGCTTGATGCGCGAGGGCCTGGCCACACTGCTGGCGCTGGCGCCGGATATGCATATCGTCGGTCAGGCCGGCGATGGAGCCGAGGCGATTCGGCTGGCGAAGCACCTCAGGCCAGATGTGATCTTGATGGACATCCGCATGCCCGGTACCGATGGCGTGACGGCGACACAAGCGATCCGGTCGTCGCTGCCTGAAACGCAAGTCATCATTTTGACCACGTTCGACGACGACGAGTATGTGCTGGCCGGGCTGCGCGCAGGGGCATGTGGCTATCTCCTGAAGGACATGCCCTCGGAGCAACTAGCCGATGCCGTTCGCGCCGCGGCCCGAGGCGACAGCCCGCTGGAGCCGGCTGTCGCCCGCAAGTTGATCAATCTGGTCGCAGGCGTAGTGCCCCCCGCAAAATCTTCGAGCGTCCCTCTAGTCGATCCGCTTTCCGAGCGCGAAGTCGAAGTGCTGCGTTTGATCGCGCAGGGCTACAGCAACAAAGACATCGCCGAGGCACTGGTTATCGCTGAAGGCACAGCCAAGAACCACGTCAGCAACATTCTGAGCAAGCTCAACGCGCGCGATCGGGCGCAGGCCGTCGCGCGCGGGCAGGAATTGGGATTGTTGTAGACCTCACCCTACCCCTCTCGCCCGCTGCGCGGGTACCTTCCTTGTCATTTGCAGAGGATTCTTTAGTAGGGCGAGCAGCTGCTCGCCCCCTGCGCTTTGAACCGTCATATGCCATTCGACACACGACGGCGATGTGCTCTGCAATAGCCCGTCCGGCACGTGACAATCCCCATTTGATTCGCTAAACTGGAACTCATCTGACCTGAGAAAGGATTTGAAATCATGCACAGCCTTCGCCTTTTTTCGATCCTCGCATGGATCGCACTCCCAACGGTGATGTATGGCGGTTATACCCTGCTCGGTCTTCTCGCCCGTGGCGATCTCTCACCTTTTCAGGAAACATTCTTTCGTGCGGGCCATGCCCACGCGGGTGTCCTGCTGCTCATGTCGCTGCTGTATCATAACTTCATGGAGCAAACCACGCTACGCCCTGCGCTCAAAGTGGGGGCAGCGGCGGTCGTCGTCGTGGGCATCGTGGCGCAATCTGGAGGGTTTTTCTTGCATATGGTCATTGGCCAGCCCGGAGAACCGTCTTTAGGGACCACCATAACCAGCCTGGGTGCGGCGCTCCTGTCTGGGGCGATACTGCTCCTGGTATATGGGTTGATTACTTCAAGGAGAGAATCATGATCACCGTCTATAGCCTGCTTAAGTTGCTGCACATCCTGCTCGCCATCGTCGCCGTTGGCTTCAATGCCTCGTACGCCATTTGGATCGCGCGGGCGGCGCGCGAGTCGCAGCACATGGGCCACGTCCTGCGCGGCATCAAATTCCTCGACGACCGATTCGCGAATCCCGGCTATGGGCTGCTTCTCGTCACCGGCCTGGCGATGGCCTTCGTCGGGAACTTGCCGCTGACGACGTTCTGGATTGCCGCTGCGCTCGTCTTGTGGTTCGTCGTGCTTGTGCTTGGCATAGGGTTTTATACGCCGACACTGCGCCGCCAGATTGCCGTGCTGGACGAGAAGGGCGCGGCGTCGGACGAGTTCCAGCGCCTGTCGCGCCGAGCGAGCATCGTCGGCCTAGTCACGATGGTTCCGATCCTGCTGATCCTGTTCCTGATGGTCGTCAAGCCAACCCTGTAGATTAACTGCTCACTCTCATAGGCCATCTATCACATCGAAAAATAGACCGGCAGATAGGCTGCCTGGCGCATCACAGTCCAGGTGGTGATCGCTAAACTGGGGATAGATTCATCGGGAGGTCTACAGATGCCCAATATCGTCGAAGTGAACGAACTCGTCAAGCAGTACCCCGGCAGCGCGGAGCCGGCCGTGCGCGGCGTGAGCTTCGCCATTCAGCAAGGTGAAATCTTCGGCCTGCTCGGCCCGAACGGCGCCGGCAAGACCACGACCATTTCGATGCTGTCCAGCCTGATCGCGCCGACGAGCGGGCGTGCGACTATCGCCGGGCACGATCTCATTCGCCAGTCGCACGAGGTCAAGAAGCGCATCGGTCTGGTGCCGCAGGACCTGGCGCTGTACCCGACGCTGTCCGCCCGCGACAACCTGATGTTCTTCGGCAGCATTTACGGGCTAAAGGGCGGCGAGCTGCGCCGCCGTGTGGATGACGCACTCAAGATGGTCGGGCTGTTCGATCGAGCCAACGACCCGATCGAAAAATACTCGGGCGGCATGAAGCGCCGCGTCAACATCGCCGCCGGGCTGCTGCACCGTCCCGACGTGCTGTTCCTCGACGAGCCGACCGTCGGCGTCGATCCGCAGTCGCGCAACTTCATTTTCGAGAACGTCGAGGCGCTCAACCGGCAGGGTGTGACGGTGCTGTACACCACGCACTACATGGAAGAAGCGCAGCGATTGTGCCACCGGGTGGCGATTATCGATCAGGGTCGCATCATCGCATTGGACACGCCTCAGGCATTGATCGAGTCACTGAGCGGCGGCGTCATCCTCTTGGGTGTGCCGCACGAAACGCCCGAGGCAATCATCGACGGCATCAAGCGCCTGCCCGGCGTGCGACACGCACAACGCAAGGATGGCAAGCTGGAAGTCACCGCCCAGCAGGCGCAGCGCGCGCTGATTGGCGTGATCGGGGCTTTCAATGAAGCCAACGTGTCGATCACTTCGCTGGAGATTCTGGAGCCGAACCTCGAATCGGTGTTCCTGCACCTGACCGGCAAGCGGCTTCGCGATTAGTTGGATAGGGAGATTGACATGATTCGCCAAATCCTTGCCACCACCTGGAAAGACCTCAAGATTCTGTTCAAAGATTCTGGCGGCATATCCACGCTGTTCCTGATGCCGATCGTCTTTATCTTCATCATGACGCTCGCGCTGGGCGGCGCCTTCAGCGCCGGCAGCGACAACCCGATCGAAATCCTGGTCGTCAACGACGACGCCGGCGCGGTCGGCGCACAGATCGTCGACGGTTTCAAATCGACCGAGGGCTTCGCCGTCGAGACGGAATGGGAGGGAGCGGCGCTGACGCGCGCGAAAGCCGAGGCGTTGATCGCCAACCAGGAGCGCAACTTCGCCCTGATCATCCCGGCCGGTCTCAGCCAGATGATCGAGCGCGCCGCCTTCGAGACACCGGCGGATGCCACGCCGCAGGCAGCCCAAATCAACCTGATCGTCGATCCGGCTTTGTCGTCGCAGTTCGTCGGCCCGGTCAGGGGCACGCTGGCCGGGCTGAGCCGGCAGGCGACCCTGGCCGTGGTCGCGCCGCGCGGCATCGATCTGTTCCTCGATCAGATTGGCGAAGGGCTGGGTGCGCCGCTGCCGCCCGAAGCCAGAGCGTCGCTGCGCGACCAGGCGCTTCAGGCGACCGCTGGGGGCGGGGGATCCGCATCGCTGATCGAGATCGCTCAAACACAGCCGGCTGGCATGCAGGTCGAGAAACTGCCCGACTCGGTGCAGCAGAACGTGCCCGGCTGGACGCTGTTCGGCGTGTTCTTCATCTCTCAGATACTGGCGACCAGCATCCTGGAAGAGAAGAAAGTCGGCACCTTCCGTCGGCTGCTGGCCGCGCCCATGTCGCGCGCGGCGTTTCTGATGGGCAAACTGACGCCGCTGTTGATCGTCAACCTGATTCAGATCGCGCTGATGTTCGCGGTCGGCGTCTTCGTGATGCCGCTGGTCGGCGCGACCCAACTCGAACTGGGCGCGCATCCCGAAGCGCTGCTCTTGATCTCGGTGGCCGCTTCGCTGGCTGCCAATGGATTGGGGCTGCTGCTTGCGGCGCTGGCCAAGACCTCGGAGCAGATCGGCGGGCTGGGATCCCTGCTGGTGGTCACGATGGCGGCCCTGGGTGGGGTGATGGTGCCGCGCTTCGTGATGCCGGAGTTCATGCAGACTCTCGGCTTGATCACGCCGCACGCCTGGGCGCTCACCGCGTATCAAGACGTGCTGGTGCGCGGCTATGGCCTGGAAGGCATTCTGCCCGAGGCGGCCGCGCTGCTCGGCTTCGCCGTCGTGTTCTTCGGCATCGCACTGTGGCGCTTCAAGTGGGATTAGGCCTCACCCGCTTCACCCCCGGCCCCTCTCCCCAAACGGAATGGATC
>JBOGUH010000419.1:0-2778 GCA_050695975.1 Anaerolineae bacterium | reverse complement strand
ATACGTCGGTCGGCGAGAGCGACTCGGGCGCGCGGCAGACGCGGAAATTATCGAAGCGCGCCTCGATGCTGCCCGATCCGAACGAGGCAGCGATCAACCCCGTGCGCGAGGCGGGCAGCTCGAGCGTGTCCGAAATCACGGCGAGCAGCACGCCGTTGCCGTACACGGCAATCGTATCGCCTTTGTGGACGGCGCGCAAGCGATTGGCGTCACTGCCCGTGTTGAGCGAGGGCGCGAAAGTCCAATCGCGGACGATGGTCGATCCGGTTTGGGCGCGCCGGATCACGGCGAAGTTGCGCGCGTTGTCGACGACGAAGGCGTAGTAACTCGCCGTCGCGCCGTCGGCGCTGAGGATCAGCCCGTAGTCGCCAGGCGCTTCGGACGCGAAGGTGGCATCGACCTCGACCGTGTAGTCCGTGAAGTCCTGCCGCAGCGCGCGCGCTTCGAAGTCGTTGGCAAGCTTGATCAACAGGCGATACTCGCCATCCGTGTAGCCCCAGGCCGCGCTGTCGTTTTCGCCGCGCGGGAAGCCGCCGGCCGGATCGCCGAAGTCGTCGAAGAAGAGCTCATCGCAGCCGCCGGTCGATGCAATGGCCGGCGTCGGGGTAGGCCCACCCGGTGTGAGTGTCGTCTCCGCGCCGGGAGTGAGCGCAACAATGCTGGGATCGGTTGCGACAACGACGGACGGATCGCGTTCGATCGGCGGGTTGTTTCCGGCCAGGACCGCGAGGATGCCCACGAGCGCGACGAACGCCGCGGTGGCGAGCAGGCCGATGAGGGCCGGGCGTGGGAGCCGAATCGGTTTACGCGGGACGACGGTGGGGCGCACGGAATCGGATGGCTGCGTCGGCGCCGGGCTGATGTCGAACGGCTTGGTTTCGGGTCGCAGCCCTATCCGGATGGCCTCGTCAAACGCCGCGGCGAGTTCGCCGGCTGCCGCGTATCGATCGGCGGGCTGCTTGGCCAGCACGGTCAACAGCACCGTTTCGACAGTCGGGGGCAAATCGGGCGCGAAGGTGCGTGGTGACGGCAGTGGCGCGGTCACGTGCTGCACGACCATACCGAGCGGCGTGTCTGCGTCATACGGCAGGCGGCCGGTGAGCATCTCGTACAGCACGACGCCGAGCGAGTACACGTCGCTGCGCGCGTCGACTTCCAAACCCTGCCCCTGCTCCGGCGACATGTACTGCGGCGTGCCGATCACGCCGGTGCCGGTGAGACCCAGCGTGCCTTCGACCATCTTGGCGATGCCGAAGTCGGTGAGGAACGTATCGCCCTGCCGGTCGATCAGGACGTTGCTGGGCTTGATGTCGCGATGAATCACGCCCTGCCGGTGGGCGTAGTCGAGCGCCGACGCGATCTGCTCCACGACCTTGTTCACCTCGCGCAGCGGCATGCGCCCGGCGTCGAGTTGCTTTTGCAGAGAGCCGCTGTCGAGGTAGCGCATGACGATGTACACCACGCCGTCGCCCTCGCCGTAGTCGTAGACCGGCAGGATGTGGGCGTGCTCGAGGCGCGCGATGAACTGCGCCTCCTGCCGGAAGCGCGTCAGGAAGGTCGGGTTCATTGCCAGCTGCGGCGGCAAGACCTTGATGGCGACCGTGCGGTTCATACTGGGCTGGAAGGCTTTGTACACCGTGGCCATCCCGCCGACGCCGACTGGCTCGCCAATTTCATATGAGCCTAATTTCTTGCCAATTAGATCAAACATGGACGCCGTTCTACGGAATACGCAATACGTATCACGTATTCCGTATTGCGTGGTCAGGCATTTACATTGATTGCGCTGCCTGACTCATACCGCCGTAAGCCGATGTAGAAAACCGAACTTGAAACGAGTGTGATAACCGCAGCCGCCATGGCCAGCATGACCAGCCCGCTCAGGTCGAGGCTGCGCACGACGTTGAGCGGCAGCGCGCCGACGAAGGCCGCCGGCAGTACGGTCAGCATCATGAAGCGCACGTCGATCTCTTTGCGCGTCAGGTAGCGCCGCTTGAGCGCCGACAGGCGATCGTCGTACAGGATCGTGCCATGGTTGACGATGATCACTCGCTTGCACAAACTCTCGATGTCGCCGGCGTCGTGGCTGGTCAGGAAGATCGTCACGCCTTCCTGCTCGTGCAGTGTCTTGATCGTATCGCGAATGTGCTGCTTGGCGACCACGTCCAGCCCGATCGTCGGCTCGTCCAAGAAGATCACCTGCGGACGGTGCAGCAGCGACGCGGCGATCTCGCAGCGCATGCGCTGGCCGAGCGACAGCTTGCGCACCGGCGTGTGGATCAAATCTCCAATCGCGAATGACTCGATTAAAGACTCCGCACGCTGCTTAAAATCTCGATCGTCTAGTTCGTAGATTCTCGAGAACAGGTTGAAGGTGTCGATCGGCGGCAGGTGATACCACAGCTGCGGCTTCTGCCCGAAGACCGATCCGATGCGGTAGGCCAGCTGACGTCGGTCGCGCCAGGGAGTGAGACCGAGCACCTGAGCCTGCCCACTGCTCGGGTACAAAATGCCGGTCAGCATTTTGATCGTCGTCGATTTGCCCGCGCCGTTCGGGCCGATGAAGGCGAGCAGCTCGCCTGGCTCCAGGCTGAAGGTGATACCTCTGACTGCCTCGACCCGGCGGAATTCAGGCCGGATGATCGACTTGAGGCTGCCGCGCAGCCCGGCTTCCTTGCGCTTGACCGAGAAGGTCTTGCTGAGGCCACGCACGTCGATGATGGACATATGCGGATTATACACTGCGAGACCATCGCCGATCAATCTCCAGCCCGCTCC
>JBOGUH010000418.1:0-7564 GCA_050695975.1 Anaerolineae bacterium | reverse complement strand
CCCTGCTTCTGCAGTGAATCGGCCAGGTTCTGCTGCTGCATGATCACGCTCGTGTAGAAATAGGTAAAGCCCACCACCAGCAGAAAGTACAACAGCCAGTAGATCCACGACGCCGCGTGACGCCCGCCACTGAAGATGTCGCGCACGCCCGTGAAGAACTGCGCCACGCCCGTGCTCGGCGAGGCGGTGAAGAAATTGGCGATGATCGCCGGCAGCGTCAGGATCGACTGGGCGAAGATCAGCGGGATCATGCCGGCCGAGTTGACGCGCAGCGGAATGTGCGTCGCCCCGCCGCCGTACACCTTGCGCCCGCGCACGCGCTTGCCGTATTGCACCGGGATGCGCCGCTGGCCCTCTTGGAAGATCACGATCGCAAAGATCACCGCGACCAGGACGATGATGAAGGCGATCAACGACTGAAGCGCCGTCTGCGGATCGCTCAGCAGGCTGGCAATGTTGCTGGGCAGATTCGAGACAATTCCGCCGAAGATGATGATCGACATGCCCTGGCCGATGCCCTGCTCGGTGATCATGTTGCTCAACCAGATCGCGAACATCGTCCCGGCGACCATCGACACGATGACGGTGATCGTCCTCACGCCGTCAATGCCCCACCCGGCGATCAGCTGGCTCCCGCCGAACAGCTGGATCTGGCCGATCGCCTGCAGTGCGGCCATCGGCAGCGCCAACAGATAGGTGTACTGCTCGATCTTCCGGCGACCTTCTGAACCTTCCTCGCGCGCCAGCCGCTCTAACGCCGGGATCACACCCGTCAGCAGCTGCATCACCAGGGAAGCCGTGATGTACGGGTAAACGCCCATCGCCAGGAGCGAGAAATTCGTCAGGCCGCCGCCGGACAGCAGATTCAAAATTTGCGCCAACGATGCGCCAGTCCCGCCCGCCAGCACGCCCTCGAGCGTCTCGCGATCTACCCCCGGCGCCGGCACGTGGGCCGCCGCGCGATAGATGATCAAGATCAGCAGTGTAAATAAGATCTTGCGCCGCAGGTCGGGCAGCAGAAATGCGTTTCGGACGGCTTGGATCATGATGCACCCCTACAGGGGAAGAATCTCCACACTGCCACCGGCGGCCTCGATCTTGCGTTTGGCCGACTCGGAGAAACGATGCGCTTTCACCGTCAAGGCGCGATCGACTTCGCCGAACGCCAGGATGACCACGGGATCGGCGGCGGACTTCAGCAGCCCGTGTTGAGCCAGCACTTCCGGCGTCACCGTGCCCTCCATCTTCAAGCGAGCCAGGTCGGCGAGATTGACCGGCACGTAGTGAACTTTGCGGCGGGAGGTGAAGCCCACCCCGCGCGCGAAGGGCAGCTTGCGCACCAGCGGCAGGTTGCCGCCTTCAAAGTAAGGCTCTTTCACACCGCCCGAGCGCGCGTGCTGGCCCTTACGGCCGCGACCGGCGTAGGTACCCGATCCCGATCCCAGACCTCGCCCGACACGGCGATGCCTCTTCTTCGACCCTTCAGCCGGCTTGAGATCGTGCAGTTTCATTTCACTTCCTCAACTGACAGCAGATGCGGGATCTTCGCAATCATTCCGCGCACCACCGCCGTGTCCGCCTGCTCCACGGTCTGATGCAAGCGGCGCAGTCCCAGGGCGCGCGCCGTGCGCTTCTGGCGCTCCGCGTATCCCGTCGGGCTTTTCACCAGCGTGATGCGCAGGCGCTGGGCCGTGTGGCTAGGTGGATGGCTTGACATGAGTCCTTCTCCAGAACGGGACGACTTCCTCGAGCGGCTTGCCGCGCTGTTGGGCTGCCGTCTCCGGCGACTTGAGCTGCCGCAGACCGGTCAGCGTCGCGCGTATGACATTCAGCTTGTTGCTGCTGCCCATCGACTTCGTCAGGATGTCGTGCACCCCGGCGGCTTCCAGTACGGCGCGGACGCCGCCACCGGCGATTACGCCGGTGCCCGGAGAAGCCGGCTTGAGCAACACCTGGGCGCCACCCGATTTGGCCGTGATCGGGTGCGGGATCGTCGTGCCGTCGAGGACGACCGGGCGCATGGCGCGCCGGGCGCGTTCGGACGCCTTGCGGATCGCGTCGGGCACGGCACGGCTCTTGCCCACGCCGACACCCACCTGCCCGCGGTTGTCGCCGACCACCACGACCACGCGGAAAGCAAACCGCCGCCCGCCCTTGATCACTTTGGCGACGCGCGCAATATCGACAACACGCTCGTCGAGCTCTTCACGCTGATCGTCGAACACTTCGCGATCGCGCGTTTGACTCGGCCTGACTGTTCGTTTCGCCATGGGAACTCCAATCCTCTATCCGTGCATCCGTGTTCAGAATCCGTGTTCAGAACTCCAATCCCGCCTCGCGGCTGGCGTCCGCCAGCGCTTTGACGCGGCCGTGATAACGATAACCGCCTCGATCGAACACGACGACCTTCACGCCGGCCTGCTGCGCGCGCCGGGCCAGCGCCGCGCCGACCCGTTTGGCCTGCTCGGTCTTGTTGAGCGGTTGCAGCTCGGCGCGCAGGTCTTTGTCCACCGTCGACGCGGATGCCAGCGTGCGCCCCCGCGCATCGTCAACGATTTGGGCATAGATATGGTTCAGGCTGCGGAACACGTTCAGCCGCGGTCGGGCCTCGCTCCCGCTGACTGCGCGGCGCACGCGCTTGTGGCGGCGCAGCCGCATCGCATTGCGACTCTTCGACATCAGTCACACCTCAGTTCCCTGAGTCCCCGGAGTTCCTTGAGTCGCCTCACGCGGAATTCAAAGGAGTGAAGGAACTCAAATTTGGGATTCACTTAACTCACCTTGCCAGCTTTACCGGCCTTGCGGCGGACCACTTCACCCTCGTAACGAATGCCTTTGCCCTTGTATGGCTCTGGCGGCCGCAGTTTCCGGATGATGGCGGCGATCTGGCCGACCTGTTCGCGATCCGGGCCTTCGATCGTGATGGTGCGCGCTTTCGGATCGGCGCTCAACTTGATATTGGCAGGCGGCTCGACGCGGATCGGGTGCGAAAAGCCCAGGTACAGCATCAGGACCTTGCCGGCCATCTCGGCACGGTAGCCCACGCCTTCCACCACCAGCACTTTGCGGAACCCTTCCGTCACGCCCTTGACCATATTCGCCAGCAGCGCGCGGGTGAGGCCGTGCAGCGCGCGGTGTTGGCGATCATCGCTCGGCCGGCTCACCTGCAACTCACCGTCCGCCAGCGCGATCGTCATGTCCGGGTGGAACGTCCGGGCGAGTTCGCCACGTGGGCCTCGCACCTGGACGTGCGTCCCGTCAATCGCCACCTGCACGCCGGTCGGAAGCGGCACGGGTTTTCTTCCAATTCTCGACATGATGCTCTCCTGTGGACGGTGACTCAAGTGAGTACGATGAGTTCCTTACAGTCCCCTTGTGAGGAGCTGAAGGAACTACGTCACCGGCTACCACACGCGACACAGGACTTCGCCGCCGACCTTGAGCCGGCGTGCTTGCTGCCCGGTGATCACGCCTTTGGGCGTCGACAGGATCGCGATTCCCATGCCGGATTGCACCCACGGAATCTCGTCTTTACTGGTATACACCCGGCGTCCGGGCTTGCTGACGCGCTGCAGGCCGCTGATAGCCGGTACGCGGTGACGACGCTCACCGCTGTATTTCAGCCAGATGCGCAGCGTCGTGCGGTTATTGACCTGGGCCAGTTCGTAATCCTGAATGTAGCCTTCGTCCCTCAGGATCGTAGCGATGGCGACCTTGATCGTGCTGCTGGGCAAGGCCACACTGCCATGCCCCACCGCGACGCTATTTCGAATGCGTGTCAACATGTCGCCGATCGGATCGCTTATGTTCATCGAATCACTCCTTCGACCTCCGGCACTAAAGTGCGTTCCAGCGCACACCCCCTGCCCGCGCCACGCGGGGGCCAGGCTCGGCGAGCGCGAAAGTCCTGTGATACAGCTGTCTCGCCTGACGAGGCCTTACCAGGATGCCTTGGCGACGCCCGGGATCACCCCTTGCAGCGCCAACTCGCGGAAGCAAATGCGGCACAGCCCAAAGCGGCGGATGTACCCGCGCGACCGTCCACACTGGCGGCAGCGATTCCGCACGCGGGTGGGGTACTTGCGCCTTCCCTCGCGATTGATCAGCGACTTTTTTGCCATTTAGTTGCTCCTGAAAGGCATGCCGAGCAGCTCCAGCAGACGGCGGCCTTCGGCATCGTTGCGCGCGGTCGTGACAATCGTGACTTCCATGCCGCGCAGTTTGTCGATCTTGTCATACTGAATCTGCGGGAACATGAGCTGCTCGCGCAGGCCCAACGTGTAATTGCCCCGGCCATCGAACGCATCGGGCGAGATGCCGCGGAAGTCGCGAATGCGCGGCAGCGCCAGATTCGCCAGCATATCCAAGAAGGCCCACATGCGATCGCCCCGCAGCGTCACCCGCGCGCCGATCGATCGTCCGGCGCGCAGCTTGAAGTTGGCGATGTCCCTTCGCGCTTTGGTGATCACCGGCTGCTGGCCTGTGATCAACCTCAGATCGGCCACGGCGCCGTCCAGCGTCTTGGCGTTCTCCAGCGCATCGCCGGCCCCGATGTTTACCACCACTTTCTGAATGCGCGGAACCTGCATCACGTTGCGGTAGCCAAAGTCCTTCATCAGAGTCGGGACAATATCCTGTCGATATCGAAGTTTGAGATCAGCCATATTATCACTCCATCCGACTTCAGAGTGCTCACCGTTGGAGACTGCGGAGCGCCCCTGTGGGGTTGGAGATGAGAGATGAACAGCTACGCGTCCTTAACTAATGTCCGAACCGCTTTTGCGCGCAACGCGGGTTTTGCTGCCGTCCGCATTCACCCGGTAACCGACGCGGGTCGGCTCGTTCGTCTTGGAATCCACCAGCACCACGTTCGAGATGTGAATCGGCGCTTCGAACTCAATGATGCCGGTCTGCGTCTGGCGCCGGCCGGCGCGGACCGGTCGCTGCGCCTTCTTGACGAGATTGACGCCGCTGACCACCACGCGCTGGCTCTTGGCATCCACCCGCTGAACCGTGCCGCGCTGGCCTTTGCCCTCGCCCGTGATCACCACCACCGTATCGCCCACTTTAATCTTCGCCATGGCTTGCCTCGCTTACAAGACTTCCGGAGCCAATGAGACGATCTTCATGAAGCCTTTGTCGCGCAGTTCGCGCGCGACCGGCCCGAAGATGCGCGTCCCTTTAGGGTTGTTCGATTCGGGATCGATGATCACCGCCGCGTTGTCGTCAAACCGGATGTAGCTGCCGTCCGGCCGGCCGTATTCTTTGGCCGTGCGCACGATCACGGCGCGCACCACCTCGCCCTTCTTCACCGAGCCGTTCGGCGCGGCCTGCTTGACCGCCGCGACGATCATGTCGCCGACGTACCCGTAGCGCCGTGTCGAGCCGCCCAGGATGTGCATGCACAGCAGTTCGCGCGCGCCGGTGTTATCAGCCACGGTCAGACGTGTCTCGTGCTGAACCATGGCGCTACCCGTGTGCCTTCTCGACGATTTCTTCGACGGCCCAGCGCTTGTCACGGCTCAGCGGCCGCGACTCGACGATGCGCACCAAGTCGCCGGCCCGCGCGGTGTTGCCTGCGTTATGCGCCTTGAACTTGCTGGCGCGGCGGATCACCTTACCGTATAGCGGATGGCGCTGCAGGCGCTCCACGGTGACCACCACCGTCTTATCCATCTTGTCGCTGGTTACGCGACCCACTAACCGTCTGCGTCGTTCTTTCATAGCGTACCCCTGAGCGAGGCGCTCGTGTCGCCGACGCCGGCTTGCGCGGCCAGTTCGCGCTCACGCAGGATCGTTTTCATGCGCGCCACATCGCGGCGCAGCGCCGTCAGCCGATTGAAATCCTCCAGCTGGCCGGATGCGGCCTGGAACAGCAGATTGAACATTGCTTCGTGCGTCTGATCGAGCTTCGATTGGATTTCTTCCGTGCGCAGGGCGCGAATCTCGCTTGCCGTCATGCTGTCCCCTCGTGTCCGGTCGAGCCGATGTCGTGGCGCGCCACGACCTGGGTCTTGATCGGCAGCTTGTGCGCCGCCAGGCGCAACGCTTCGCGCGCGATGTCCGACTCCATACCCGCGACCTCCAGGATGATGCGGCCTGGCTTGACAACGGCCACGTAGTGATCGACCGCGCCCTTGCCCTTGCCCATGCGCGTCTCGGCGGCCTTCTGTGTCACCGGCTTGTCAGGGAACACGCGCACCCACAGTTTGCCGCGCCGCTTGGCGTAGTGAACGACGGCACGTCGAGCCGCTTCAATCTGCCGCGCGGTCATCCAGCAGGGCTCGAGCGCCTGCAGGCCGAATTCACCAAACGACACCTCGACGCCGCGCAGCTCTTTGCCTTTCATTCGACCGCGCTGCTGCTTGCGCCAATAAACACGTTTTGGCTGTAACATCATTCGTCATCCTTACACGGGGGGAAGCCCCAGCGCGGACTACGCCGTCGGCGCTGCGGACTCTTCGCGCTTCGCTTCAGGAAGGATCTCGCCGTTATAGATCCACACCTTCACGCCGATGCGCCCGTACGTCGTGAGCGCTTCGGCCCGGGCGAAGTTGAGATCGGCGCGCAGCGTGCTGCGCGGCACGCGCCCTTCCATCACGGTTTCCGTGCGCGCCATTTCCGACCCGCTCAGCCGGCCGGAGCAGGTGATCTTGATGCCTTCTGCGCCAGCGCGCATAGCCTGCTGAACGGCGCGCTTCATGGCGCGCCCGTGGCTGATGCGGCGCTCGAGCTGGCTGGCGATGTTTTCCGCCACCAGCACCGCGTCCATGTCCGGCTTGGTGATCTCTTCGACTTCAAGTTTGACCTTTTTGCCGGTGCGCTTCTCCAGCGTCTCGCGCAGCAGCTTCACCGCCGCACCCTTGCGCCCAATGACAATGCCCGGCTTGGAGGTGTGGATCGTCACGATCAGCTGGTTCGGGAACCGTTCAATACCGACGCGGGAGACGCTGGAACGGCCGACCTGAGTCAGAATATACCGGCGCAGGCCGAGATCTTCGCCCAGCGTGCCCCGGTACTGCGTGCCCCGCTTGGCAAACCAGCGGCCCTGCCAGTCACGCACCACTTTGAGACGGAAGCCGTACGGATGAACTTTGCGACCCATGTGCTCTCCTCAGCCGGGCGCCCGTAAGGGCGCGCCCCGGCTTGTCTTCACCGCTCGCTCAGGACGACCGTGATGTGCGACGATCGCCGCGTGATCGGCTTAAACCGACCGCGCGCCCCGAACCGGCGCCATTGGCGGCGCGGACCTTCGTCGGCGCGGATTTCCTTGACGAACATACCGTCCCGGCTGAGACCCAGATTTTCTTCGGCGTTCGCCGCCGCCGACGCGATCGTCTTGGATACCGGCACGGCCGCCGCCACCGGCATGAACTTCAACAGCGCCAGCGCCTGGTCGACGTTCAGCCCGCGCACCTGATTGATCACCAGTCGCACTTTGCGCGGCGACAGTGGGACAAACCGGGCAACCGACTTCGCTTCAAATGCCATCGCGCCATCCCCCTTCTACTCGTGATGAACACAGCTCACCACGGAGGCACTGAGAAACACGGAGAAAAACCTT
>JBOGUH010000417.1:0-1987 GCA_050695975.1 Anaerolineae bacterium | reverse complement strand
CAGATATCCCTGGGCTTCCAGCGCGATGGCGCCACGCCCGATCAAGGCCTGCCGGCGATTCGGGTCGTCGGCGGATGAGCGGCGCAGCGCCAGATCATAGGTCGCCAGCGCATTGGCGCTGTCGCCGCGTGCGCGATACAGGTCGGCGAGCAGATTCAAATACTTGGGGTCTTTCTGATCGGTCGCATCGACGGCCGCTTGCCGCGCCGCCAGCGCCGCGTCAGACAGCGGGTCGCGCTGGAGGATCACCTCACTCAGCCGGACGTTCCCCTCGGCGACTTCGGTCGGGCTTAGACCGGGCACTTTGACGGCCTGATCCAGTTCGGCCACGGCCTCACCGGAGAGTGGATCGCGCCGGAGATGCAGCCGGCTGAGATCGATATGCAGTTGGGCGACTTCGCTTGGGCTTAATGCGCCGGGGTCAGAGGTGTATTGCTGCGTATACGTGAGGGCGCGCCGCAGCGCGAGGATCGCTTCGTCGGTTGCGCCGCTTTCCGCGAATGACTGTGACTTATTGCGGAACCAGCGAGCGGCGTCTGGACCTGACCCATAGACCGCCTGGTCAAAGGCCCGGATGCCGCGCAGTGGATCGAAAACCGGATCGGCTTGAGCATTCTCACCCAGTGTCGCGCTGATTTCCTTTGCTCGCATCAGCGCCGACACAACATTGTCTACCTCGATCTCTTGCGGCGACTGTGCGCGAAGCACATGCACCTGGGCCAGGCCGTAGAAGTTCTCACCGTGCTGCGACTCGACTTGCGTCAAGGTGCGGTAGTCCTCCAACGCCCCTTCGAAATCAGGGTTTTCAGCGCGTCGAAAGATACGGACGCGGCCGTGAAGCGCGCGCACGTAGCTGGGGTCTCGACCCAGCACCAGCTTGAACTCGCTCAAAGCCTGGTCGAATCGTTCCTCGCCCAGCAAGCGCTCCCCCTCCCCGGTGTGCTTCAAGAGAAAGAAGGCTTCGTCGAAGGAGAATTCGGGCAGTTCGTAGCGGATGCCCTGCACAAACGACTTGTCGAACGAGACTGCCTGGTCGGCCACACGCACGATGTAGCGATCTTCGGTCACCGCGATCAACTCGACGCGCTCGGTCAGGTTGGTCGTGCCCGGCTCGAGGCCAATGCGAATCTCCTCGAGCCGATCGACGTCCTCGCCGAAGAAGCGCACCACGCTCGGCAGCCCGCCGCCGAATGCGGGCGGAACCTGGTCATATGCGATCAGCCCATAAGCCAGGACACTGAAAAACGTCAGCGCCGCAGACACCAGCAGGAAGGCAGGAGACTTGAGTCGAGCCTGTATTGGCGACAGCGGGCTGCGGTCCGCGTCGGTCCGCTTCACAATCATCCGCTTGACCAGCGGGAGGTTCTCGGCGTAGGCCATGATCGCCGCAATCAGGCTGAACGCAATGCCCCAGATGACCACGCCCGGGGCCACGTCTCGGAAAAACCCCATCGCCCAACCCAGCAGCAGCCACCCGGCGATCAGCGTGACGATGCCGAACAAGGCCGCCAGTACACGCTCGAGAGGCGCTGGGCCCAGCAGGCGTCTCCACGCGGCGAACGCGCCGATCGCTGCGACCACTAACAGCGTGGCGAGGATCACGAAGGCGATGCCCGGCACGACGTAGCCTACGCTGATCAGCGCCGTCTCGTACACCCCCAGCCGCAGTAGGTTGAAGTTGACGATGACGAACCCAATGGCATAGAACACCCCGGTCGCGCCGGCAAGGGCAGCGAACAGCTGAATCGCCTGCCGGCCATAGCGCGCGACCAGATCCGTCACGACGTCTGTCGATACAGTCGGGCCAGGCGTGTTAGCCATCGGACACCTCCAATGATGAACGATCTGGGCAGAGCCCGATTATACACAGTATCCGTGTCCTGCGCCAAGCGTACGGCGCATCAGCGATTCGCCCGGCGACCGCCGACGTAACAGATGGCGAGTGCGGCTGAGCCGCTGGAATGAAAAACGGGACAAAGGACCGGCA
>JBOGUH010000416.1:0-1872 GCA_050695975.1 Anaerolineae bacterium | reverse complement strand
TCGTCTTCCGGTTCAGCTTCGCGGTTGATGAGATTTTCCATGACCAATTCGATCTGCTCAAAGGATTCCAGATCAATGATCACAGCGGTCGGCTTGCCGCCGTCGTAGATCATGGGAAATCGCCGCTGACTCCAAACGGGTATGCTCGTCACTTGAATACTCCTTCTCGATGTGTTACGGGACCGTCCGCGCGGCCTGTCCTGAGCAGAGCCGAAGGAACGCGGATAGCGAGCATCTAAAGTGGGTGATATGGAATCATGGGTAATGACACGGGGGATTATACCGCTTGTTGCTGGAGATGTTAACGGATGCCCTGCCGCCGCAGCAAGTTCAAAAACTCAATCGACTGGACCTTTCGCTCTAAAACATACTGGAGGTAGCGCAGCATGGCTCGTTCGACTTCAAGGGCTACTGCTTCGCGCAGTTGCAGCGCTGCGAATGCGTGATAGTCGCTGCGCATCGCATGGCGCAGGACTTTGAGCGCAGCCAGCGATAGGCGGCTGATGTCTGCCCGATCGCCCGCGTGACGCGGACACAGCGCGCCGCCCTCGCCGGGGCTCCAGCCGTAAGTTTCGTCGTCTTTGATTTCTTCCAACAGGTTTCCGTCTGCGCCGCAGTGAAACACCTGCGGCTGGAAACCGGCCAGCGTCAGCAGCCTCACTTCGAAGTAGCGCGCCGTCAGCGCCAGGTCGGATGACGTCGAGAACCACCCCAGGGCATCCGACATCAAATCGAATAGTTCCGGCTGGGCCGTGCCTTCCTCGGCGAAGCGGTCGATCAGCTCGGCGGCGTAGTGCGCATAGGTCGAGCGCATCAGGTCTTCGCGCAGCGCGCGCGAAGGTTCGACGGTCTCCGCCTGTGACACGATGTCGAACTCGCCCCGGCCGCGCGCGATGAGCAGGTTGGCGCGGTTGAACAGCTCGACATGGCCGCCTTTGCGGCTGGCGATCTTGCGCGCGCCCTTGGCCAGCACCCGCAGCTTGCCGCGCTCCGGCGTGAGCAGCGTCAGCAGCCGATCGGCCTCACCCAGGTCGGATCGACGCAGGACGATCGCTTCGGTTCGGTACAGGCGTTGACGATCGGGCACTAGGCTTGCTCGCTGCTGCCGTTGCGCGTCTCGGGCAGTGGGGAAGGGGAGACAAGCTGGTGGACGTGGATCTTGCCGATGCGCCGGTCCTGCACATCCAGCACTTTCAGGCGCACGCCTTCGACTTCGATCTCGTCGCCCGGCGCCGGCACTTTGCCCAGCACGTTATAGATAAAGCCGCCCAGCGTATCACTCTCTTCGTCGGACAGCTTCACTTGCAGCAGATCGTTCACGTCGTCGATCTGGGCGCGCGCGTCGATCTCGTACTCGCCGCCGCCCAAACGCTTGATCGTCGGCTCTTCGGACTCGTCGTATTCGTCCCGAATCTCACCGACGATCTCTTCCAGGATGTCCTCGATCGTCACCAGGCCGGCGGTGCCGCCGTACTCGTCGATGACAATCGCCATGTGCACCCGGCGCTGCTGCAATTCCTTAAGTAACACGTCGACCTTCTTGGTCTCCGGCACAAAGTAAGCCGGCCGGGCCAGATCGGCCAGTCGCATGCCGCCGGAGCGGCCCTGCTGGCGAAGCACTTTCAACAGGTCTTTGGCGTACAGGATGCCGGCGATGTGATCGATCGTTTCCTCGTAAACCGGGATGCGCGAGTGGCCGTGCGTAATCGCCACGTCGGCCGCCTCTAGCAGCGGCGTGTCCGCTTCCACGGCGACCATGTCGATGCGCGGCACCATCACTTCGCGCGCCAGCGTATCGCCGATCTCGAAGACGGAGTAGATCATCTCTTTCTCGTCTTCTTCCAGCACGCCGCCTTCCTGGCCGGCATCGAC
>JBOGUH010000415.1:0-2489 GCA_050695975.1 Anaerolineae bacterium | reverse complement strand
GTCGTCGAAGTCGATGGGCTGCTGCGCGGGGTTGAATTAGCGGCCGGGCCTTCGCGCGTCGAGTTCACGTATCGGCCGAGGTCGTTGCTGTTGGGCGGCCTGCTGTCGGGGGTAGGATTTGTCGCCTGGTTGATCTTATTGTCCAGAAAAAGGACGAGGGATGAAGGCTGAAGGCTTGCCCTGCGAAGCCTGCCCTGCGAAGTCCCCGACCGAAGGGAGTGGGGAGCGGAGCCGAAGGGTCCCCGACCGAAGAGCCTGTCCTGAGCTTGCCGAAGGAGAGTGGGAAGCGAAGCCGAAGGGATGAAGGATGTGCTGACCGATCGAGCGGCTGTCACCTTGTCACCTGGTCACCGCCGATCCATCTGGATCGCTGTGGCGCTGACGCTCCTTGCTCTTGCGCTGCGCATTTACCGTTTGGATTTCTTCGCGCTGCGCGGCGACGAGTCGTTCACGGTGCAGTTCTCATCACTGCCCTCCGCTGAGTTATTCGAGGGCATTCGCACGGTCGAACCGAATCCGCCGCTGTACTATTATGCATTGCGCGGCTGGATGGCCGCCGCCGGGCAAGGCGAGTACGCCGCACGCTTTTTCTCTGTATTCTTCGGCGTGCTGGCAGTGCCGCTGATTTTTGCGCTGGGCCGGGCGATGGGCGGTCGATCGATCGGAATGGTCGCCGCGAGCATCATGGCCGTCAACCCGTTCCAGATCTTTCACAGCCAGGACGTGCGCAACTACACGTTGTGGCCGGCGCTGCTGATCGCGGCCTGGTGGTGTCTGTGGCAGGCGATACAGCGCGGGCGCGCGCGCGACTGGGCGGGCTACGCGCTGTTCACGCTGCTCGGCCTGTACACGCACTACTATCATGCCTTCGTCGTGTTGGCCGACAACCTGTTCGTCGGCAGCCTGATCGTTCTGCGCGAATGGCAACCGGCCGGCTGCGCCGGCGCGCGCCGCCGCCTGCTGCTCACCTGGGCGATGCTCCAAGCGGCGCTCGGGATCGGGTTCCTGGCCTGGCTGGCCATCGGATCGACGCGCGCGATCGAGGAGATCTGGAGCGGCGCTTCGGCGACCTTGTTCGAGATCGTGGGGCGCACCGCAGCGGCGCTCAGTGTGGGCGAGTCCGTTCCGGGCAATCTGGCGCTGCTGTTGACTGTTCCGGCTGCGATCCTTGTGGGCGCAGGCGCTATCGCGTTCTCGCGTCGATCGCCCGGCGGCGCGCGCATGCTGCTGATCGGTCTGGCCGTTCCGCTGGTGTGCGTGTTCGTCGTGTCGTTGGCGCGGCCGCTGTATCGGGCGCGCTATCTGAATGTGACCGCGCCCGCCTTCTACCTGCTCGCGGCGCAGGGCATCGTCGCGCTGGCCGCGCCGCCTCGTCTGAGGGTGATCGGCCTCTCGGCTGCGACGGCGTGGTTGGTCGTCGCGGGCTATTCGCACACACAGGCCCTGTTCAACCCGCGTTTTGCCAAAAGCCCGGACTGGCGCGCGCGGGCGGCTTACTTCGAATCGAATCAGCAGCCCGGCGATGTGATTGTTCAAAACTATCCTGATCCGTCGTTAGGCCACTATTATCGCGGCGATGCGCCGCTGCTCATTGTGCCGACCGGCTACCTGGACGAAGCGCGCCGCGTCGAGACTGAGCGCACGCTGCAAGACCTGCTCAATCACTACGAGCGCATCTGGCTGACGCCCTTTATCAGCCCGGCGTGGGATGTCGATGGCACGGTTGAACGCCGCCTGGCCCGCAGCGCCGATCGGGTGTGGACGGGGCAAATCGCAGGACTCGATGCGCAGTTGTACGAGACGCCTTCTGTCTTCGCGTCGAACATCCAACGGCTGGACGTAGCGTTCGAGCAGGGCATAACGCTGCTGGGTTACCGTGTGGCTGCCGATCGTGTCCCGCCCGGCGAGACGCTTCATCTCGTGCTGTACTGGCAGGCCGGTTCGCCTGTCGGCGCGGACTACAATGTCTTCACACACCTCCTCGACGCGAGCGGCGCGCTGCGCGCCCAGCAGGACAATGCGCCGGTCGGCGGCACGTACCCCACCTCGCAGTGGCTGGCGGGCGAGCGGGTGGTGGACGCGTATGACATTGCTTTGCCATCGGATTTGCCCGCCGGCGTCTATACGATCGAGGTCGGCCTGTACGATTGGATCACACTAGTCCGTTTAATGACTTCGCAGGGCGAGGATCACGTCATCTTGCCGGTGACCATCCGGGTGGAGAATTGATCTACGGCTTCTCTGAAAGAAGCCGGAAGCGCACCGCCGAGACGCCGAGAGCGCGGAGAAACCCCAGAAAAACTCGGCGAACTCTGCGTCTCCGTGGTGAAAGTTTGTGCTGAACAACTGCAGCAGGAAGCCGCGTTATGGATTCGCGAATGCAGTCTGATTCAAAACGAGGATCGTCGTGGCCGATAATGATCGTGACGGCGATCACCGCGCTGGCGTTTGGCCTGCGGTTGATAAGCCTGAATCACGGCGATCTGTCC
>JBOGUH010000414.1:0-5918 GCA_050695975.1 Anaerolineae bacterium | reverse complement strand
TCGGAACTCTGGCCAGCAGCATATCGCGCCCGCTGGCTACCTGCATCGCCCACGAGCTGTACAGCGCCTCGTCGGCATGAAAGCGGTTCTCGAAGGCGGGCCCCAGCCGCAGCGTGAGGGCAAGAACACACAGGGCAAGGAGGGTGTAGGTGTATGAGAATGTGCGGGTGAGTCGGATCGTTTTCGTCCTGCGTCCTTCGTCGATGAGCAGCCGTCTCAATCGACAAAGCGATACTTAATCAGCGTCCAAATCGCCTTCGGCCCCTCGCGCCAAGTGATCTTCTTGCCTTCGTGATATTCGCGCCCGTAGTACGAGATGGGCACTTCAAAGATGCGGTGCCCGCGTTTGAGCACCTTCGCGGTGATCTCCGGCTCCACTTCGAAGCGGCGCGACTTGAGCGGGATGCTTTTGATCAGGCCGGCGTGGAACGCCTTGTAGCCGGTTTCCATATCACTCAATATCGCGTTATACAGCACGTTGGTGATCAAGGTGAGCGTCTTGTTGCCGAGCATGTGCCAGAACAGCATCGCCTTGCGCGGGCCGAGGAAGCGCGAGCCGTACACCACTTTCACACGGCCTTCTTCGATCGGGCGGATCATACTCGGATAGTCGCGCGGATCGTATTCCAGGTCGGCGTCCTGGAGCAGGATGATGTCGCCCGTCGCCCGCTCCAGCCCGGCGCGCACGGCGGTGCCCTTGCCGCGATTGCGATCGTGATAGAGCACCGTCGTGTTCGGCGCCGTCTCTTCGGCCTTCAGGATCTCGCGCGTGCCGTCCGTCGATCCGTCCTCCACCACGATGATCTCGGAGGCCAACCCGACCGCGCGCACCTGCTTGAGAATCTCCGCGATCGTCGCCGCTTCGTTGTACGCCGGGATGATGACCGAAAGCCGCATAGACACTCTTTGCGTTGAGATGACGGCAAGCATAGCACAATCGAGAGGATCCCTCAACACGATCATGACGATTCAGGCGCATTGCATTTGACGACTTTGCTGAAATCGGGATATATTAGCGCATCATGAAACGACATCCAGCTCTTCAGGATCTTTCACGCGATCATCAGCTCTTCCTGCTGCAGGCACAGCAAATCCGCTGGAGCGTACACAGCAGCAGGCGTGCTCCTCCTCTGGGAAGAATGACCACATTATTTCTGGAGTATTGGGATCGGGACGCCGATCCGCACCTTCGAGAAGAGGAAGAGGTGCTTTTGCCGATCTACGCCCGCTACAGCTCACAAGAGCAGAAGCGATTTGTGGCGCAGATGATGAGCGATCACACCTGGCTACGCGCCCGTATCGGCGAACTAAGACAACGATCTCCTGGACAGGAAGTCCAGGAACTCTTGACGCAGATCGGCCAGCGGCTTCACGATCATGTCCGCTTTGAAGAGCGAGTCGTTTTTCAGCACGTGCAGGAAGTGATGTCGGAGGCGGAACTGCAGGAAATAGGCGCGCGATCCCTGGCGTTTCGCACAAAGTGGCGCGCTCCAGAGGCAATTGGCCCGCATAAGGGAGGTCAGCGGGATTAACGATGAATCTTTCCTCCACTATCCACCTTCTGGGCGAGCTGCTCGGTCAAGTGCTGAGCGAGCAGGAGTCGCCGGCGCTGTTCGAGACTGAAGAGCGCATCCGCGCTCTAGCCAAATCTCGCCGGGCCGGGGATGACTCTGCTGCTGCATGCCTCGCTGCAGAAGTCGCTGGGCTCAGCCGTGATTCCGCCCGTGCGATCGCGGCTGCTTTCACGCTTTACTTCGACCTCGTCAACCTGGCGGAAGAAGCACACCGCGTTCAAGCCCTGCGCCGACGCGAGCGCGAGAGACACCCCATACCCATCGGCGAGTCGATTGCCGAAGCCATCGCCATCCTCAAACAGCGCGGTGTCACGGCCGACCCAATGGCTGCGCTGCTGCGCGATCTGCATATCGAACTCGTTCTCACTGCGCATCCAACCGAAGCCAAGCGCCGCACCATCCTCTCTAAACTTCAGCGCATCACCGAATTTCTGCGCGCGCTGTACGACACGGATCCACTCCCGCGCGAACGCGAGGCTTGCATCGCCGCCGTGCGTGCGGAGATCACGGCATTGTGGCTCACGGATCGCGCTCTCAGCGATCGTCCCACCGTCCCCGACGAAGTCCGCACCGGTCTGTACTTCGTCGACTCCGTTTTCTGGGATACCCTCCCGCGCATCTACGCCGACCTGGACGCTGCGCTGGCCGAGCACTACCCCGGCCTGACTGCCCCAGCCCGCTGGTTAACCCTCGCGTCGTGGATCGGTGGCGACCGCGACGGCAATCCGAATGTCAATACGCTCGTCACAGCCGAAACCTTGCGCCTGCATCGCGGATTGGCCGTCGAGCGTCACCGCTATGCGCTTCACGAGCTGGCCCGCCGGCTCAGCCTGAGTGCTCGCCGCGTCCCGCCACCACCCGAACTGCTCGCCTGGCTCGAGACGCGTCGACCGCTGCCTCCACACGTGGCTTATATCGAGACGCGCTACCCGGCTGAGCCTTATCGTCTGGTCATCTCCCTCCTCGCGGCAGACCTCGAAACCGCGTCCAAAGATGATATGACGGCCCGACTCCTCGATAGCGCGCCGCACACCGTGCGCGCCCGGCTTGCCGACTTCAGCGTGCCGCTCGACCTTATCGCCAGCGTGATCCCGCCTCGCCTCGCGGCCGACCCACTGCGCACGGTCCGCCGCCAGCTCGATATCTTCGGCTTGCAGGCTGCCCGCCTGGATCTTCGCGAAGACTCGTCCCGACTGGCCGCTGCCCTCGGAGAGACACTGCGCGCCCTCAACATCGATCTGGCCTTCGAGCAACGGGATGACCGCGCCCGCACCGAAGTGCTGACCCGACTGTTATCCCGGCCTGCACCGGCGCTCGCGGAGCGGCCCGGCATGACGAGCGAGACTGCCGAAACGTGGGCGCTTTTTCAACTCATCGCCCGCGTCCAATCGGTGTATGGCCGTGAACTCCTCGGCCCGTTCATCATCTCGATGACGCGCGGCCCGGCCGACGTCCTCAGCGTTCTCCTGTTGGCCCGCTGGGCCGGCTGCGCCGATGGTTTGCACATCGTTCCTCTTTTCGAAACGCTCGACGATCTCGACGTCGCCCCGCGTATCCTCGCCGATCTATTCTCGCTCGATGTATATCGCGCCCACCTGGCCACCTGCGCTGGTGAGCAGATGGTGATGATCGGCTACTCCGACAGCAACAAAGATGGCGGCTATCTCGCCGCCAACTGGGCACTGTATCAGGCGCAGGAAAACGTTGCCCGCGTCTGCCGCGAGCACGATGTCAAGCTTACACTTTTCCACGGACGCGGCGGAACGGTGGCTCGCGGCGGCGGTCCGGCCAATCGCGCCATCCGCGCCCAACCGCCCGGCACCATCCATGGCCGCTTCCGGCTGACTGAACAGGGCGAGACCATCGCGTCACGCTACGCCGCTCGCGAACTCGCCCACCGACACCTTGAGCAGATCGTCAGCGCTGTTCTACTCGCGTCTGCGCCGACTCAACCACCGGCTGCTGACGTGCCACCCGCCTGGCGAGCGGCTTTGATGGCCATGTCCGCCTCGGCCCGTACAGCCTACCGGGCGCTCGCCTATGAGACGCCCGGCTTCATCGACTATTGGCTCGCGGCCACTCCCATCGAGGAGATCAGCCGCCTGCATATCGGTTCGCGCCCCACGTCCCGGCGAGGTCATCAGCTGCAGGTCGCTCACATTCGCGCCATCCCGTGGGTCTTCTCGTGGATGCAGAGCCGCTTCAACCTGCCTGGCTGGTATGGCTTGGGCGCCGCAATTGTCGATCGGAAATCAGCAACAGTACTCTCTGACATGTATAATGCCTGGCCCTTCTTCCGTGCGTTGCTCGACAACGCCGAGATGTCGCTGCTCAAAGCCGACATGGGCATCGCCGCCCTGTACTCTGCGCTCGTCCCTGACCGTGCCTTGGCGGACAGCATCTTTGCCTGCATCCGCGCCGAATACGATCGCACACGCGAAGCCATCCTCGCTATCACCGGTCACACCGAGTTGATGGATGCCGACCCCGTCATTCAGCGGTCGATTCACCTCCGCAACCCTTACGTGGACCCGCTCAACTACATTCAGGTTGAAATGCTTCGCCGCTTGCGCGCCTTGCCCGACCCCGAAGGCGGCGAGGCAGAAGCCCTGCGCGAAGTCATTGTCATTACGATCAACGGCATCGCCGCCGGGTTGAGGAATACCGGATGACCGTGCGTGAGTTCCGGCACGATCGTCTCTCCGGCGGGCGCTCGCTCCAGGCCATATACCGTGCTTCGGCCCGCGTTCCGATCCGCGCCTCGTTGAAGATGGTGACATCGCCGCAGATCACCGTCGAGCCTGCTGAGAGCGTCGAGAAATTTTAGAGCCTCTGCGAACTCCGCCTCCTCAAAGTTTACGCATGTTGTTTTTTCCAGTCGCCATAGTTCTCTTGCATCTGGGCAACATGCTCCGGGATGTGCCTCTCGTAAATGCCTAGCCACCGATCCAACGTCATCGTTCCATTCTCAGGATGCTCGATCGTGTTTGACCAGACCGATTCAGGCAGTGATCGGATGAGTTTGTAAGTCGCCCGGCGAAGCCACTTGAATACTTCGAGCGCGTCCTCGGTGCTTTGATCGGCATAGCGCAGCGTCTGCGCCCACTGCATCTCGTCGTAGGCCATCACCGACTTTCCAGATTCGGCGATGCCGCGCCGGCATCGGACAAAGCTGTTGGCCTCGCTGTCGGCGATGTGCACGAGAATCTCGTGGATGCTCCAGCGATCGGGCGACGGCTTGAACCGCCACATCTCCGTCGGGAACTGGCGCAGCGCCTCGACGAGACGGTCGTAGGCATTGCCGTATGATTCGATTTTCTGTCTTCGCTCTTCGCCCGTCATGACAATCCTCCTTGTTCGCCAACGAAGGCATCCGCTTCGATTTCCACCAGCATTTCGGGAACGATCAAACGGCTCACCTCGACCATGCTGGTGGCCGGCCGGATGTCGTGAAAGAACTCGCCGTGAGCCTTTCCTACTTTTTCCCAATCGTCGATATTCGTGACGTATATCCGCGTGCGGACCACATCCTTCAGGGCGGCGCCCGCCCGGCTCAGCGCCGCCTCGATGTTTCTCAGGGTCTGTACGGCCTGCGCGTAAGCGTCACCCGGCCCAACGATTGCCCCGCTTGGGTCGGTGGCGGTCGTGCCGGAGACGTGAACGTAGGAGCCAATACGCACGGCGCGCGAGTAGCCGACGATCGGCTCCCAGGGCGTTCCGCTAGCGATATTCTGTCGTTTCATATCGAGTTTACCTCCGCTCTTCTATCGCATCGCCTACGCGGATCGTGCCTTCGGTGAGAATCTGCGCGCGCAGGCCGCCCCGGTGAATCAAACCGGCGAAGACCTTTTGGCTGGTCAATTTCGCAAGATGCGAGCAAGGTTCGCACAGGCGAATTCCGCGCAGCGTGACTTCTCCAACACGAAACTCCTGGCCCACGAGATGATTCAAGGGAACCGCGCGAGTGACGATGTTGCGGCGGCTATCTCCCGCATCTAGCGCAAACCCGTAGTCGCTCCTCAACGCTTCGATGGCTTCGATTTCAATCAGCGTCACTTCACGAGCCGGCCCGGGCTTGTCGGAAAAAGTGCCAACCTGCCCGAAATAGCGATCGCCCTCCAGCCCCTTGCCGGGCACCGCATGCGCTTCGCCGATCGACGCCAGCGGCTCGCTTGCCACCGGCGAGACGTAGATCGAGACCACAATGCCTTTCCACATATCTTGACTCCTCTTAGCCTATTTTCCGCAGTTCCCGCCGCAGCCTGCCCTGAGCGAAGCATGCCCTGCGAAGTCCCCGACCGAAGGGAGTGGGGAGCGCAGCCGAAGGGTCGAAGGGTTGGACTG
>JBOGUH010000413.1:0-6173 GCA_050695975.1 Anaerolineae bacterium | reverse complement strand
TGCCCGATCTCCACACTCGGCCCGATCACGATCTCGCCGGCATCGGGCATCTCCTGGCCGAGGATCATGCGCATCAGCAGCGACTTGCCAGAGCCATTCGGCCCGACCAGCGCGATCCGCTCGCCGTGGCGAATCAACAGATTCACATCACGCAAGATCGTGGTCGCCGGGCCATCCGATTGTGCACGGAACGACTTGACCAGGCTGGCGATCTCCAGCACCTTGTTGCTGCCGCGCCAGCCGTCGAGCGTCAGCCCGATGCGTTTGCGATTCAGCATCGGGCGATCGATCTTATCCATCTTCTCGATCCGGGTCAGGATGTTCTTGCCGCGCTTGACCAGCTTTTCATTGTCATAGGTGCGCCCCCAGACCAAAAGACGCTTGGCGGCCGCTTCAAGCCGAGAGATTTCGCGCTGTTGGATTTGGTAGAGTTGCTGTTGGCGAGCCAGCCGCGTCTCTTTCTCGAAGGCGAACTCGGAGTACGAGCCGGGATACACCTCGACGCGCCCATCCTCCAGGTCGGCGATCGCATCGACGACGCGATCGAGCAGGTAGCGATCGTGCGAGACGATGACGACCGCGCCAGCGTATTTCTGGATGAACTTTTCGAGAAAGGCCTTGCCGGCGAGGTCGAGATGGTTGTCCGGCTCATCGAGCAGCAGCAGGCGCGGCTGGGCCATCAGCAGGCGCGTCAGGCCGACGAGTTTCTTTTGTCCGCCGCTCAACGCGGCGGCGCGCAGGTACAGGCCGGATTCATCGAAGCCGAGGCCGACCAGCGTGTCACGCACGCGCCGATCGAAGGTCGGGCCGCCAAGCGCGTCGAAGCGTTCGTGCAGCTGCGCCTGCTGGTCGAGCGTGCGGGCCAGCTTCTTCGCGTCGCCATACACTGCTGGATCAGACAGGCGGACCTCAATGCGGGCCAGATCGGCTTCGATCTGGGCCAGTTCGGGTACGGCGGACAGCGCCTCTTCGAGCGCAGTCTTATCGGGATCCAGAATCGGCTCCTGGGCCAGATAACCGACGGTGATGCCTTTGGCGCGAGTCAGCGTTCCGGCGTCGGGCGTGAATTCGCCCGCGATCAACTTCAGCAGCGAGGACTTGCCCGCGCCGTTCGGCCCGATCAAACCGATGACGCGGTCGTCGTGAATTTCGAGCGACAGGCCGGACAGGATTTGCCGTGCGGCGAGATTGAGCGAGACATTGACGATGTTGACTGCGATCATGAGAAATCTCCACAGCAAACAAAACCGCAGGCAGCGCGCCTGCGATTCGATGATTCAATCAGGGGAAGATCTACCGGTCACCAGGCGCAACGGGAGCACCCCCGCTGCGCGACCCCCGCCCCTGCGGGGCGAGGGCAGGTGGCAGGCTGCATCGCATGTGTATGACAAGGACTCGCCGCGCTGAAGCCGTGAATGGCGTATGATGAAACAAAAAGCAATTGCTACACGCCTAGGAACCGCTCCAGCGCGGCGAGCAATGGTTCGCGGCGCGGCGGCTGGATGATCAGGGGCTTCTCGCGGGCAATGGTGTAGATCGCTTCGGCAGCGTCGAAAGCGGCGCGCGGATGCGATGCGGCGCGGGCCGACGCCGACATCTTCGCCAGCGATTCGCCGTCCTTCAGCCAGTGCGCGAGCGTCACGACGATGCGGTCGGGCGCTTCGGCCAGCACACCGGCCCCGGCGTTGACCATATACGTCACGTTCTCCTCTTCTTGTGACGGGATGAAGCCGCTGAGAATGGTCGGTAGTTCGCACGCCAGCGCTTCGGCGACGGTGGTCGGCCCGGCCTTGCTGATCAACACGTCGGCGGCATTCATGAGCGGCGGGATGTCCGGCGTGAAACCGTAGATGCGCGCGGGCACCGGCCAATCGATCTCGGTGAGCTGCTGCTCCAGCTTCCTATTGCGTCCGGCCACAACGAGGAGCTGTAGATCGAGCCCAGAATAACCGACGGCGCGGGCGATCTCACCCAGATTGCCCATGCCATCGCCACCGCCCATCACAAGAACCGTGCGCTTATCAGGCAGCAAACCAAGTCGGGCACGCACAGCGGGTCGGGGCTCGATCGACTCGGCGAACTGCGCCCGGATCGGTAGGCCGGTCACTCGAATCTTATCCGCCGGCACGCCATGATCGATCGCCTGCGCGCGACTGATGTCAGTCGGGACGAGCAGGCAGTCGGTTTCAGGATCGCACCACAGCGCATGCACGGCAACCAGATCGGATACCAGCGTGATGAACGGCAGCCGGCGGCCTGTGCGATGCATCGCCCACAGACAGGGATAGACAAAGAGGGGATGGATAGACACGATGGCGTCGGCCGGCTGCTCGACGATCTTGAGCGCGGCCGAGCGCACGATGGGCCACCACGATCTCATGAAGCGCTTGGCGCGGCTGGCTTCATTGAGCGCGCGCCAGGCCGCGCCATAGCTGTCGCCGCCGAGCTTGACTTGCCAGGGATAGGTCGAATCGAGGTGGCTGATGGGAAACGGCGCGAATCCGCGCAGCCCATCCATCACGGTTGTCTCTACCGTATTGCCATACAGCCGGCGCAGCGCCTGCGCGACAGCATCCGCGACTGCGCCGTGGCCCCCCCCCGTCTTGGCCATCAACAACATGATTCGCAGCGGCTGCATCTATGCGTGCCTCAATCTCGACTGGCGGCTGTCACCAGGCGTAGTCTGTCAATGTCATTTTGACAGATTGAATCTTGACGGACTTATGCGATAGGACTCCGCCTACATGCAAACGCGAAGATTATACCATGCCAGAGCCGTCAATTGCCGTGCGAAGTAGACCTTGAGTACCATCGCCTGTTTATAGATTCTAACCATATTGTTGTGCGCAGTTCCGGGGAATGGGCTTATTATGGAGTCGCAGGTAACCGAGGGCACTCAGCCCAACATCCTATAGAAAGGAGACGACAAATGCTTTTCTCACCGCGCGAAGAAGGACAAGGATTGGTGGAGTACGCACTGATCCTGGTGCTGGTCGCCATCGTGGTGATCGTGATCCTGGCGATCCTCGGCCCGACGATCGGCAACATTTTCTCCAATATCGTTTCGAACGTCTGATCCCCCTCATCGGCAAGGCAAAACCCGCCTCCAATTGGAGGCGGGTTTTGCTTTGTATTGCATGGCAGCGATGTGCCGGGGCGACCCTGCACCCGACGTGAGGGTTTGCCGGCAAGAACATAAGCGGCTTATAATACTGCCCCGTGATCCACACTGTCATTCTCAATCCCTATTCCAATCGTTGGCAAGCGCGCAGCCAGCGCCCGGTCATCGAGGCCGCTTTGACCGCCGCCGGCTTGGATTTCAAACTGATCGAAACCGAAGGCCCGCGCCATGCGACGCGACTCGCACACGAGGCCGTTGGCGCCGGGAGCGCCTCGATCATCGCCGCCGGGGGCGACGGCTTGGTCAGCGAAGTCGTCAACGGGATTATGCAAGCTGGCTCGAATGGCCCGCTGGGTATCCTCCCGATCGGCACCGGCAACGACTTCGCCGAAATGCTCGGCATTCCGACTGAGCTGACCGCTGCCGTACGAACCATCGCCGCCGGGCGCACGTGCAGCGTCGATCTGGGCGTGGTCAACGATCATTACTTCGATAACAACTCGGGCATTGGGCTGGAGCCGATGGTCACGCTGTTGAACATTCGATTGACGTGGCTGCGCGGCGTGATCCGCTATCTGGTGGCGGCCGTGCTCGCTATCGTGCAGCGCCCCACCTGGCACATGAGCCTGGAATGGGAGGGCGGCCACTACGATGGCCCAATCACACTGGTCTCGGTGGGCAACACCCGCCGGACGGGCGGGGTCTTCTATATGACGCCCAAGGCCATCCCCGACGATGGCTTGCTCGACTTTATCTTCAGCCCGACCATGTCGCGCCGACGGCTGTTCCAACTATTGCCACTCGCCCAAAAGGGCGCCCACATCCACGAACCGGAAATACACATGCACCGCACGCCATTCCTTCACATGACGACCCGCCCCGGCACACCGATCCAGGCCGATGGTGAAATCATCGCCACTGATGCGACTACGATCGACTACCGCATTGTGCCGGGCGCGCTGCGGGTCTTTGTGCCGGCCGCGTAACCTGAATAATGTTTCAGCATGCTCCCCGAATTCTTTCTGGCCTGTGTAACGATTTTGGCGGGTGAGGGACTATTGGTCAGTAACAACTCATATACGCCGGGCTTTAGACTTCTGTAAGAGTCTGCGCTATAATTCTCACAGAGTTCGCAAGGGAGGATGAAATGCTGAACAGTTTGTTCGGTCGCCGCGAGCAGGAGGATTCCGTGCGCAAGATGGGCCGCCTGCCTCCGGGCCAGTCGCTCACGCAGAAATTCCCGGTGCTGCACTATGGGCCGATCCCGCCCTTCACCCCGGCGACGTGGGACTTCCGTGTGTTCGGACTCGTGGAAGAGGAGAAGCGCTGGACCTGGGAAGAATTCAATCGACTCCCGCGCCGCAAAATCAAGTTGGACATTCACTGCGTCACGCGCTGGAGTAAGTTCGACACGGAGTGGGAAGGCGTCCACCTTAAGGACCTGATCGACCAGGGCTTCATCAAGCCTAAGCCTGAGGCCCGGTTCATCATGCAGCACTGCGAGTACGGCTTCACCGTAAACGTGCCGATCGAGGTGGCGCTCGGCGATCAGTTCCTCATGGCGACGCATTTCGACGGCAAGCCACTCGATCCCGAGCATGGGTATCCTCTGCGCGGCGTGGCCGGCGCGCTGCCCGACCAGGTGATGAACGAGAACGACCGCTACCTCTGGAAAGGCGGCAAGTGGCTGCGCGGTCTGGAGTTCATGGCGAACGATCGACCGGGGTTCTGGGAGCAGGCCGGCTACTCGATGACGGCCAATATCTGGAAGGAAGAAAGATTCGGGTGGTAGTTGGATAGCACAGCGGCGATACAAGATTAAGAACGACTCGTCACGAAGGCACGAGGACACCAGGTTAGTAGTGTCTTCGTGCTTTTGTGGTTTGTGGCTCTATGGATAGATCAGTCATCGCAGCAGCGCGCAGCGCAACAGATACCGCCCCGCTTCGCAGGCACGCGATTGTCATCGGGATCGCATGTTCCTCAGCCGCAGTGCTGATCTTCGAGATCGCGCTCACGCGCATCTTCGCCGTCGCCCAGTTTTACCACTTCGCCTTCATGACGGTCAGCCTGGCGCTGCTCGGCTTCGGCGCCAGCGGATCGGCCCTCACGGCATTTCCCGCGCTGGGACGCGGCGGTCCGCATCGATGGGCGCTTTTATCTTTCTGCCAATCGATCAGCACGCTCGGCGCGTACGCGCTGACGAACGCGCTTCCGTTCGACTCTTTTAGCATCGCCTGGGATGCGCGGCAGGTGGTTTACCTTGTTGCGTCCTACCTGGCGCTGGCGGCGCCGTTCTTCTTTGGCGGAGCAGTCGTCGGCGCGCTATTGTCAGGCGGGCATGAAGACGGGCATGGGGATGCCCGTCTACGATCTCGGATCGCTTCGCATCGCGTCTATGCAGCCAACCTGGTCGGATCGGGCGCCGGCTGCTTACTCGCGCTCGGCGGGCTGGCGTGGTTCGGCGGCGCAGGCGTGATCGCCGCCGCGGCGCTGATGGCGATGCTGGCTGCGCTCTCCTTCGAGTCGGCATCTAATCGCAAATCGATCCCATTCGCTAAAATGAAGAAGCTCAAAGTCCGCGTCCCCACGGACGCCACCGCGAGGCCTGTCCTGAGCGAAGCCGAAGGGACGCGGTGGCCGAGCAAGCTTCTCAGGCGCGGTGGAGCGATCTCATTTACGGCGGTTGCGATCGGGTTGATCGTTCTGATCGCCGCCTGGATGCTTCGCCCGCCCGACCTGCTCACCCTCCGGCTCTCGCCGTACAAGGACCTCAGCGCCGCGCTGCGCTACCCTGGCGCGCAAGTCATCTCGACCCGCTGGAACGCATCGTCGCGCGTCGATCACGTGCGGAGCGCGGGCATCCGTTCACTGCCCGGCCTGAGTTTTGCCTTTCGCGGCAGCCCACCGCCACAGGATGGATTGACGTTCGACGGCGACGACCTCAGCCCAATCCCGCTGATCGACCTCAGGGACGCCCGCTTCGTGCCGCACCTGCTGACTTCACTCCCCTTCACACTCCGCCCCAATGCCGATGTGCTGATCCTCGAGC
>JBOGUH010000412.1:0-7950 GCA_050695975.1 Anaerolineae bacterium | reverse complement strand
GGTGTAGTCCAGAGACGCGTTCGTGATCAGCGCGATGCGCCGGTGCTCGAGTTCGATCAGATGGGCGACGGCCGTCGCCGCGCCGCTCACGGCGTTCACGTCGACGAAGGGCAAATCGGCGCCGGGGAGCTGACCCATCAGCATGACGGCCACTCCGTCGTGGTGCAGTTTGAGCAGATCGTCATCGTCCTGGCGCGGGCCAGACAGCACGATGCCGTCGATGTGCTTCTCGTGGATCAGCCGGGCGTAGCCGCTCCGGTCGTGCGGTTCGAGCGGGTTGAGCAGCACGTGAAAGCCTTGCTCGGCCGCAGCCTGTCCCAGCCCCAGGAGCACCTGCGGCAGGAACGCGTCGGCGAACACCTGTTCCGGACTCTGCCGCAGCACCAGCCCCAGGGTGTGCGACTTGCCGCTCACCAGCCGGCGGGCGGTGGAGTCGGGGTGGTAGTTGAGCTGGCGCGCGGCGTCGAGCACGCGTTGGCGGGTGGATTGGCTGATGCTGATGCCGGGAACGTTGTTGAGGACAAACGAGACGGTGGTGCGAGACACCTTGGCAAGTTCGGCCACATCATGGCTCGTTGCGCGATGTCTTTGCACCATTATCCCCCGATAGTAACACGTGTTAGTCGATAGGCGCAGTATAGTGGAGTTTAGGGTGGTTTGTCAAGAGGTGGTGTTTTAGCATCGACAACTTCGCTAACATCGCTCTAATACAAGTCTAATAAGCATCTAACGCCGGATCGCTAGAATACAGGCGCACTTCGAGACAGGCAGTGTGTCTGTTCTGTTTTTATGAGACGAGGCTTATTGACAGGAAGGAGAACACGAACATGAGTAAAATCATCGGTATCGATCTCGGCACGACGAACTCCGTCGCGGCCGTGCTGGAGGGCGGCGATCCGGTCGTGATCACGACCGCCGAAGGCAGCCGTTTGCTGCCGTCGGTTGTGGCGTTCGCGAAGAACGGCGAGCGGCTGGTCGGCCAGACCGCCAAGCGCCAGGCCGCGATCAACCCGGAGAACACCGTCTACAGCATCAAGCGCTTCATGGGCAAGCGCTACGATGAGACGCGCCACGAGAAAGTGCCTTACAAAGTCATCGCCGGCCAGAACGGCGACGCGCGCGTGCACATCCCGCAGGGCAACAAGGATTTCACGCCCCAGGAGATCTCGGCGATGATCCTTCAGAAACTCAAGAAGGACAGCGAAGCTTATCTGGGCGAGCCAGTCACGCAGGCCGTGATCACCGTGCCGGCTTACTTCAACGACTCGCAGCGCCAGGCGACGAAGGACGCCGGCAAGATCGCCGGGCTGGACGTGCTGCGCATCATCAACGAGCCGACGTCGGCCGCGCTGGCCTACGGTCTGGACAAGAAGAAGGACGAGACGATCCTGGTCTTCGACCTGGGCGGCGGCACGTTCGACGTCTCGCTGCTGGAGGTCGGCGAAGGTGTGGTCGAGGTCAAGGCGACCAGCGGCGATACCCACCTGGGCGGCGACGACTGGGATCAGTTGATCGTCGATCACGTCGCTGACGAATTTAAGCGCGAGCAAGGCATCGACCTGCGCCAGGATCGGCAAGCGCTGCAGCGGTTGAGAGAAGCCGCCGAGAAAGCCAAGATCGAACTATCGAGCACGTTGGAGACGGAGGTCAGCCTGCCGTTCATCACCGCCGACGCATCAGGCCCCAGGCACCTGCAAGCGAAGCTCACCCGCGCCAAGTTCGAGCAGTTGAGCCAGAGCCTGATCAAGCGGCTGCGTGGCCCGTTCGAGGATGCGCTGCGCGATGCCAAGCTGTCACCGCGCGACATCGATGAGGTGGTGCTGGTCGGCGGCGCGACGCGCATGCCCATGGTTCAGCAGCTGGTGCGCGAGCTCACCGCCGGCAAAGAACCGAACAAGAGCGTCAACCCCGACGAGGTCGTCGCGGTGGGCGCGGCGATCCAGGCCGGCGTGCTGGGCGGCGATGTGAAGGATGTGCTGCTGCTCGACGTGACGCCGCTGTCGCTGGGCGTCGAGACGCTGGGCGGTGTGATGACGACCTTGATCCCGCGCAACACGACTATCCCGTACAAGAAGAGCGAGACCTTTAGCACGGCCGACGACAACCAGACCGCCGTCGACATCCACGTCCTGCAGGGCGAGCGCCCGATGGCGGCAGACAACATGACGCTGGGGCGTTTCCGATTAGAAGGGGTCCCGCCTGCGCCACGCGGCCTGCCGCAGATCGAAGTCACCTTCGACCTCGACGCCAATGGCATCTTGAACGTGGCCGCCAAAGACAAGGCCACCGGCGCAGAGCAAAAGATCGCCATCACGGCCTCGACCAATCTGTCTAAGCAGGATGTCGAGCGGATGGTGCAGGAAGCGCAGCGCAACGCATCGGAGGATCGACGCCGCGCCGAGCTGGTTCAGGCACGTAACGAGGCCGACACCGTCATCTATCAGGCCGAGAAGAGCCTGCGCGATATGGGCGATAAGGTGTCTGGCGCCGACAAGCAGACCATCGAAGCGAAGGTCGCCGATCTCAAGTCGGCCATGAACAGCGGCGATGCATCGCAAATTCGCCAGTTGGCCAGTGAACTGCAGCAGGCCACGCTGGCCGCCGGCCAGGCCATGTACCAGACACCGCGCTCGGGTGGTCCGACGCAGCCGGGTGACGGCCGGCCGGAAGGCGAGGACGTGGTCGAGGGAGAATTTCGTCAGGTTTAAGGAAGCCAGTCGGGCCGATCGCTGATATAATTCGGGTATTCTACGAACGACTATCCAGATCGGCCCGATTGGGCCTGGGGGGCAAACCATGTTTTTCGATCCGTTGTACTTCGTGTTTGTGATGCCGGCGCTGCTGCTGGCATTTTATGCGCAGATGAAAGTCCGCAGCGCTTACAGCAAATGGCTCAAGGTCGCCAACACGCGCAGACTGTCCGGGCTTGACGCCGCACGCTACTTGCTCAGCGCGAACCAGCTGGGCGATGTCGCCGTCGAGGGCACACCGGGCGACTTGACCGATCACTACGACCCGCGCACCAAGACGCTGCGATTATCGCAAGGCGTGGCGAACTCGCAGTCGGTGGCGTCACTGGCGATCGTCGCCCACGAAGTGGGACACGCCGTGCAAGATGCCGTCGCCTACACGCCGCTCAAGTTTCGCGGCGCGATCGTCCCCGCCATTCAGGTCAGCTCGGTCGTCGGCCCGCTGCTGTTTATCATCGGCTTGCTGATCCGCAGCACCGAACTCGCCTGGCTGGGCGTGATCTTCTTTGGCGGCACGGTCGTATTCTCACTGGTCACACTGCCGGTTGAGTTGAATGCGTCGGCCCGGGCGATCGACATGCTGCGCAGCGACGGGCTGGTTGTCACAGCCGAAGAGGAGGGCGGCGCGCGCAGCGTCTTGAACGCAGCGGCGCTCACCTACGTCGCCGCGCTGGCGCAGACGCTGCTGACGCTGCTGTACTACATCTCGCTTCTGTCGGGCAGCCGGCGCGAATAACCACACCTGCAAGTCGAACGGGCCAGGATTTTTTCCTGGCCCGTTTTGATTTGGCGGCTGCATTGACATCGAGACGTAATGCGCCTATAGTCCAGGATGCCCAAACAGCAGGCGCGTGACCCATGCGCATCGTGTATACCGACCAACACAAACTGCATACCACCGATCAAGTCATGCGAGACGGCCGGCCGTTTATCACAGAGGAAGTCCCCGCGCGCATCGAACGAATTTTGAGCGCAGTGCGCGCCGAGCAGATCGGGCCGGTGATCGCGCCTACCGACCACGGCCTCGAACCGATCCTTGCCGTTCACGAGGCTGGCTTTGTGGATTTCCTGTCCAGCGCTTATGCTGAGAGCGCGAGCGCCTCGCAGGAAGTCGCGCCGGTCTTTGTGGAGGCATGCGCTCCTCGACGCAGCCTGCGCAGACCCGCAGGGATTCTCGGCCTCAAAGGCTATTATGCGTTCGGGGATGGCAGCCCCATTCTGGAAGGCACGTGGCTGGCGGCGTACTGGAGCGCGCAATGCGCCATCACTGGCGCGGACCTCGTGCGCGCCGGCGGCCAGACAGTCTACGCGCTGTGTCGCCCACCCGGCCATCACGCCGCCGCCGATCTGTACGGCGGCGCGTGCTATCTCAACAACGCCGCGATCGCAGCGCGCTGCCTTGGAGCAAAAGCAGCGATTCTGGACATTGATTACCACCACGGCAATGGAACGCAGGATATTTTCTACTCCGATCCATCCGTGTTGGTCTGCTCGCTCCACGCCGACCCGGACGAGGAGTATCCCTACTACTGGGGCGCAGCCGGCGAGCGCGGTGAGGGCGCCGGCGAAGGCTTCAATCGAAACTGGCCTCTTCCACTCGACACTGGCGACGCGAACTACCTGGCGGCATTGGATGAGGCCCTCGGCGTCATTCGCGGGTTCGAGCCGAAATATCTTGTCGTGTCGGCCGGGTTCGACACGCTGGCCGGCGACCCGTGGGGAGGCTTCCACTTGACGACTGGGGGATTGCGCCAGGTCGGGCGGCGGATTGCCGGACTATGCCTGCCGACGCTCATTGTACAGGAAGGTGGATACCTTTTAGAGCAACTGGGCGAAAACGCCGTGTCGTTCTTGCGAGCATTCCAATAACCCGTGTGCACGCAAAGTTTGTCAGCAGTTGCACTGCTGACATGCTCGTACCGCAGTGCAACTGCGGCAGAACAGGTTTTACCTGACAACATTTGCGTGCACACAATAACCCAGCTTTCATTAATGAATTTCCAATGTTGTGTTAGCTTTCGTCTAACGCACGGGCGGTATACTCCTCCTGACGAGCTCGAAACACAACCTCAGGAGGTGCAACATGTCTAACGGGATCATTCGTTGGGAGCCCTTCCGCGAGATGGTCACTTTGCGCGAGGCGATGAACCGCCTGTTTGAAGATTCGTTCGTGCGGCCGATCGCCGGGTGGATGCCATTCGACAGCCTGCAGCTGGCGCTGGATGTCATCGACAGCAAGGACGACGTGATCGTCAAAGCCACGCTGCCGGGCGTCAAGCCCGAAGACCTCGATATCACCCTCAGCGGCGATATACTGACGATCAAGGGCGAGCGCAAGGCCGAGCACAAGACCGAAGGGGCCAACTATATTCGCCAGGAGCGGCGCTACGGAGCCTTCGAGCGCGCGCTGACGCTGCCGACCCAGGTCGTGGCCGACAAGGCCAGGACTGAATTCGAGAACGGCGTGCTCACGCTGACGCTGCCCAAGGCGGAGGAAGTTAAGCCCAAGGTCATCAAGATCAAGGCCAAGTAAGCAGCATCTCGTTCCAAGTACGAGGCCACCCGCGCACGACGCGCAGGTGGCCCTTTTGTTTTGCATGATCGAGATCGCGCTCAGTCGCCGCCTATTTCAGCGTATCTTTGAACACGGCGATCTGCGCGCTGTGCTCGCGCTTGTGGCCGTAGTACATGTAGGCGATGATGTCATCCAGGGAGTATTCCATCCCATACCAGGGTTGTGTACCAGGCTCGCGGGCTTTCTTGGCGGAGATTTGCGCGATCAGCGACATGACCCTGGCGTGCGCCTCGTTGAACTCGGCGAGCGTTTCTGCCGGGGTTTTATCTTTGCGCAGCGCCACTTCGTTATCGTTAAAATCGTCGCCCCGGTATTTGTCCAGATAGGGCGTCGGGCCGCCGCCGAGAGTCGAGTTGAGGATATCGATCAGCACCCGCTCGTAAGACGCCAGGTGCGCGATAATGTTCTTGACCGACCACCAGCCGCACACGCCTTCTGCTTCCCATTTCGATTCGGGAATGCCGTCGAGCGTTTTGAGCACAGTCCGGTGGCCATACTTGAGCACGTCTGCTGCGTTCATCTCGTGTTCCTCTCCTCTGTGAGTTGGCACTTCGAATTCTACTCGATATGCGGAAAAGGAAGCACGGTGAAGACCTTTTATTCGGTGATTCGTTGTGCCCAGGGGTGTGCACGCAAAACATGTCAGCGGTGGCGGCTCCTACGCCGCTACTGGGCCGGGCGTGGGAGCCCGACCTGCTGTTGTCTGACAACCTTTGCGTGCACACGCCCAGGGCTATTCGTTGACACCCGCTGAACGCTTACTCATCCAACTACCCAACTACCTGACTACGCGACTACACGACTACCTGACTGCTCCTTTTTCCCAAACTTCGCGGCGAGAATATCCAACAGCGTCGGCTGGCCGATCTCCTGCAGTTCGTAGCGCACGCGCTGGCTGGGCAGTTTGATGTTGACGATGCGCCGCAAGTCGATGGGCGTGGCGACGATGACCAGATCGGCCGGCGTGCGATTGATGGTCTCCTCCAGTTCCTTCGTCTGCTGCTCGCCGTAGCCCATCGCGGGGAGCACACTGCCTGTCGTTGGATACTGGCGATACGTCTCCAGGATCGAACCGACGGCGTACGGCCGCGGATCGATGATCTCGGCTGCGCCGAAGCGCTGCGCGGCGATCACGCCTGCGCCATAGGCCATCTCGCCGTGGGTGAGGGTAGGGCCGTCTTCGATCACCAGCACGCGCTTGCCACGGATGGCGCCCGGATCGTCGAGGAAGATCGGCGACGCGCCTTCGATAATCTGCGCCGTGGGGTTGAGCAGGATGGCATGTTCGCGGACCAGCGCGACATTCTTGAAATCGGCGGTATCTACTTTGTTGATGATGACCACATCCGCGGCGCGCAGGTTGGCTTCGCCGGGATGATACGTCATTTCGTGGCCGGGCCGGTGCGGATCGGCGACGACGATGTGCAGGTCGCTCTTGTAGAATGGCAGGTCGTTGTTGCCGCCGTCCCAGACCAGGATGTCGACTTCCTGTTCGGCCAGACGCAGGATGCGTTCGTAATCGACGCCGGCGAACACGACGACGCCTCGATCGAGGTGCGGCTCGTACTCTTCGCGCTCTTCGATCGTCGTGTTGTATTCATCCAGGTCGTCATACGAGGCGAATCGCTGCGCGGTCTGGGCGACGAGGTTGCCATACGGCATCGGGTGGCGGATCGCGGCGACGGTGTAGCCCAGTTCTTGCAAGACTTGCGTGACGCGGCGCGTGGTCTGGCTCTTGCCCGATCCGGTGCGCACCGCGCCGATCGACACGACCGGTTTGCTCGAAGCGATCTGCGTCCCCCGCATCCCCATCAGCCGAAAATCGGGGCCGGCGGCCAGCACTTCTGACGCCTTGTGCATGACATGCTCGTGGCTCACGTCCGAGTAGGCGAAGACCACCTGATCGACCTGCAGATCTTTGATCAGCCGTCGTAATTCCGACTCGGGGCGGATCGGAATGCCTTTCGGGTAGAGCGGGCCGGCCAGCACGTCGGGATAGAGACGCCCTTCGATGTTAGGGATCTGCGTCGCGGTGAAGGCGACTACTTCATAAGCGTCATTTTCGCGGAAGAACACGTTGAAGTTGTGGAAGTCGCGCCCGGCGGCGCCCATGATTAAAACGCGAGTTCGAGACATAAACGGGTTCTCCTGCGGAATGAGTTTTGGGTATCACACGTATTGCGCATTCCATAGTCGGAAACGGAATACGCAATACGCACTATGATTCGCCCTTTCGTCTGAACAAGCGGAACCTCCGTCTGGCGCGTTTCGGCTTGGGCGCTTTCTTCTCGCGCCGCACAAATGCAGCGAGCAGCACGCTGAGCAGGTACAGCACGAACAGCGGCAGCATCACCAATCCCATGTTGATGGGATCGGCCGTCGGCGTGACCAGCGCGGCGACGACCGCGATGACGACGATGGCGACGCGCCAGCCTTGCAAGAGTTGGCGCGCCGTGATCAACCCCACACGCGCCAACGCCGCCAGCGCCAGTGGCATCTCGAAACTCAAGCCCACCCAGAACAGCAGCCGCGTCACGTCGGCGACGTAGTCGCTCAAGCGCAGCAGGTTCTCGACGTCAGGAAAAATACTCAGTAGGAAGGGTATCGCCGCGGGCAGCATCACGA
>JBOGUH010000411.1:0-2023 GCA_050695975.1 Anaerolineae bacterium | reverse complement strand
TGCAAATACAGCGCCACATCACAACTATTGAGCCGCCCGAAGGTGCCAACCAGCAGGTCGATGCCGCTCAAATTCGCCGCAGACGCGCGAAACGATCCTTCTCGCCGCTGCCCGGCCAGCAGCGGCGCATCGACTCGCATGGGGCGGCCGAGCATGTCGGTGACGTAGCTGCGCTTCAGCCAGCGTTTGGCGACTTCCTTGACGAGAGCCTTGCTTCGCGCGAATACGCTGCGCCGGGCGCGGCGCACGTCGGCGCGGGTGCGGTCCACGATGTCTTCGAGGAACCAGTCTTGCCCGACGGCGTGAAACATCGGCGTCCGCTTGCCTGCCCTCCGCCTGCGCGGGTGACGGCAAAACGCGTCGAGAGGCTCTATCGTGCGATCCCAGGACAGGCGCTCACGCACGAGCGTCTGCGCGTTGCGCGACTTGCGTTCCAGGCTGGCGGGATCATCCAGGATCGATTCGACGACCGCACGAATCGCGCCGGCATCCAGCGGATCCACCGTCCAGCCGGCATCGTAGTCGCGTATGTAATCGGCCAGTTCGGCGTAATCGTTATAGATCACCGGCAGCCCGCACCACAGGTACTCCACCGTGCGCGTCGTAAAAGCCAGCTCGCGTTCAGGGTTGCGCGCCATCACGTCGATCGCCACGTGCGAACGCAGGTAGGTTTGCACCAACGCATCACGCGCGAGCATGCCGATCGAGTCGACGCGCGGACTGGCTTCCAGGCGCGGGATGAGATCGCGATACTTACCGGGCGGTATCTGGATGTGCGTGTGCGCGCCGCCGAAGAGTTTCAATCGGCCTGCGCGGCGCGCCTCGAGCGTTTGCACCAATGTTTCGAGCGACACGCTCGGATCCTGCCAGGGCAAGAAAACACCGCCGTAGACAAACGTCACTTCGCCGTCGGCCATCGCGCGGGCAGGCACGTCCGGTGAAATGGACACCGGGATCACCTGGATCACATCCTGGCGCACATCGATTCCGGAAAGCAGCAGCCACGGATAAAAGTAGTGCCGCTGTCGTTCGCCGGCGCAGGTAAAGAAGTCGGCCTTGGGCAGTGTGCGAATTTTCAATTGGCGCAGCGCATCGAGGTGGGGCAAATCCTGATACAACGTTTCCAGTAAGAGCGGCCCGTGGAAATCGATCACGACCGGGATGCGATTGCGCTCGGACAGATGAACAGCCGACGCCCAATGTTGGAAGACGATCACGTCAGGGGAAAGTTCGATTAAGCGGCGGTTCAGTTCCTGCGGGTAGAGATGGTCGTAGCTGATCGATTGATACGCCGATGTGTCCACGCCTGGCGCGGCGCGCTGCAGGCCGGCTGCCGGCATCAGATAATGCACGTCATGCCCGCGTGACGCCAGGCCCTGGCCTAAACCCCAGGCGCGCAGACCCGCGCCCGTCGTCGGCAGCCCCGCTAAAGGCAGCGTGTCGCCCGAAACGACCAGCACACGTTTGCCCGATCCAGACACACTCAACCCGACCTCCACGCGTATCGCCTTAGAGCCTGTTTAAAATGCTCTCCAACCGCGCCCTCGCGGTTGGCAACGCACGCGAGGACGCGGGCTACGAGCAATTTTCAAATGCGCTCTTAGGCTCGAATCAATCCACGGGCTGCCAATTCGCTCCGCGCTGTTTCCACACGATCATCAGCGCGCTGGCGCTTGACCCACTCGACCAGTTCGCTCAAGCCGTCTTCAAATTTCACGTGAGGCTCATAGCCGAGCGTCTGGCGCGCCTTGCCGATGTCGGCCACGCAGTGGCGGATGTCGCCGGCGCGGAAACCGCCGACGATCTCGGGTTGAATATCCACCTTCAGCTCACGAATCAACGCCATCGCGACATCGCATATGGACAACGCTCGACCGGCGCCGATATTGAACACTTCGTACGCGGCCTCGTCGCGCTCCATCGCCAAGAGGTTGGCCTGTACAATGTCGCTGACGTGCACGAAGTCGCGGCTCTGCAGGCCATCCTCGAAGATAACGGGCGGCTTGCCGTTGAGCAACCGTCC
>JBOGUH010000410.1:0-2896 GCA_050695975.1 Anaerolineae bacterium | reverse complement strand
CCCACTCCCTTCGGTCGGGGACCCTTCGGCAAGGCTCAGGGCAGGCTTCGCAGGGCAGGGCTCAGGGCGCTCAGAGTCCGCTCAGGATGCGTCGCCGCATGCGCTGGTCGTGGCCGGCGCGCTGCTGGGACTGGCCGTCCTCACCGAGTTCACGGCGGCGCTGCCGGCGGCGCTGCTGGTGATCTACACGCTCACCGGCCTCGAGCGGAAAGCGGACATCGTGCAGCTGTTCATCGGTGGGCTGCCGTTCGCGCTGTTACTGGGCTATTACAACGCGGTGTGTTTCGGCTCGCCGTTCACTTCCAGCTATCGCTATCTGGTCAAGTTCTCGGAAATCTCGAGTTACGGGATCCAGGGATTCGGCCTGCCCCGGCTCGAAGCGTTGTGGGGCATCACCTTCAGCCCGTTTAGAGGACTGTTCTTCTATTCGCCGTTCCTGCTCATGGCGCTGCCCGGCTGGTGGCTGACACTAACCCCCATACGGGGGCAGGCGTGCGTTCCTGTGCGGAGCGATCCTGCGACTCCCGCTTCGCCCTTCGACTATCCCCTTCGACTACGCTCCCCACTCCCTTCGGTCGGGGACTTCGCAGGGCAAGGCTCAGGGTGCTCAGCGTCCGCTCAGGACGCCCATCGCGCCGAATGGGGATTGACCCTGGCGGCTGTCGCCGCTCAGCTGATCTTGATTTCAGGCTGGTATGACTGGAAAGGCGGCTTCGCCATCGGCCCACGCCATCTGCTGCTCAGCCTGCCTTTCATGATGATTCCAACAGCGATCGCTCTCGAAGCGGCATGGGCACATCGGGTCTTGCGCCAGGCCGCGATTGGCTTGATCGTCGTCTCGTGTGTGATCATCGGCATCGCCTCGGTCAGCGGGCAGGATTTCGCGCCGATCGACATCGCCAATCCGCTCGTCGATTTCTTCCTGCCCAAGTTCCAGAGCGGCGATATTACCCGCAACCTGGGCATGTTCGCCGGGCTGCCCGCGCATGGTAGCCTGCTGCCGATCGTCATCCTCATAGGAGGTCTGAGTTTATGGATGTTCCGTGGCGAACCCGATGGCTCGCCCGCTCACGCGTGAACGTGTTGCAGGCGACCGCCTTCCGCCACGTCGTGCTGGCTGCGCTGGCCCTGCTGCTGATTACCTCCCTGCCCTACCTGCACGGTTACCTGTCTACACCGGTCGATAAAGTGTTCAGCGGGATCGTCTACAACGTCCATGACACGGCGCAATACCTGTCTTGGATGCGCGAGTCGGGATCGCGGGTGTTCATCGACAACCGGCTAACCAGCGAAGCCAACCCGGCGATCTTCTTCAATCTCCACTGGTGGATTCCGGGCCGGCTGGCGGCGATGACGGGCGCGTCGCTGATCGGCATGTATCACCTGATGCGGATCGTCAGCCTGCCGCTGCTCGTCGCCGCGATGGTCTGGCTGTGCAGCCTGTTCGTCGCCGACGCGCGCCGCCGGCTGTATACCTTCAGCGTCGCCGTACTCGGATCGGGGCTGGGCTGGGTGTGGGTCGCCGAGAAGTATGTGCGCCACCTCGACGACGTGCGTTTTCCAACGGACGTGTACACCGCGCCGGGCAATGCGTTCTACACCATGCTCGTCTCGCCGCACCTGACGCTGGCCGCGGCGCTGCTGATGTTCAGTCTCGGTCTGGCGTATGCCGGCTACACGCAGAACAAGATGCGCCACAGCGTGGCCGCCGGTCTCGTGGCGCTGGCGCTCGGTCAGGGCCACGTCTACGATCTGGTGACGGTGTGGGGCGTGCTGGGCCTGTTCGGATTAGTCGTCACGCTGCGCGATGGCCTCAGCCGCCGAGCCGTCTTGCACCTGGGGATGGTCGTGGCGCTGTCCGCGCCGGCCGCCGGCTACTGGGCCAGCGTCGCCTCGTCGGCCAACCCGGTCTGGCAGCAAGCACTCAACCAGTACGACAACCTGGGCGTGTTCACACCCGACCCACTGCACCTGGTCATTCTGCTGGGCCTGCGCCTGATCGTCGCGCTGGCGACTTTCAGCGGGTTCGTTCCGCTGGCTCCCAGCGCCGTCCCCGGCGCGGGCAGCGCCGCCGAGGACGGCGGCTTGAGCGCTGTACGTAATCACCAGAATCGCGCGTTGTTCGTCAAGGTATGGGCGATCGCCGGCTTGATCATGATTTACCTGCCGCTCAAGTTCCGCATTATGCTCCTGCTGGGGCTGGAACTGCCCCTGTCTATTCTGGCAGTGGAAGGCGTGCTCGACCGCATCGTCCCGTGGCTGCGCGATCGCGGATCTAAGCTGTGGGCACGCCTGCGCATCACGCCGGAACGCCTCACGGCCTGGAGCGCCGCCCTGTTCCTGCTGGCCGTCCTGCCGACGAACCTGTACATCTTCGGCTGGCGCCTGGTCGACCTGAACCGCCACGACTACCCGTTCTACCTGTATCGCGACGACGCAGCCGCGATCGAGTGGCTCGACACCCACACCGCCGAAAGCGACGTGGTGCTCGGCTCGTTCGTGATCGGCCATTACGTGCCCGGCCTGGCCGGCAACCGAACCTTCTTGTCCAACGCCGTGATGACGGCCAACTTCAACCAGAAGTTCGAGGACGTTCAGCATTTCTTCGATTCGTCGACGCAGGACGCCTGGCGCGACGACCTGATGAATCGCTACGGCATTCGCTACGTGATCTACGGTGAAGCCGAGAAACAGATCGGCGGCTTCGATCCGGGCCAGAGTCCGTTATTCGCCGAAGTCTTCGCTTCAAAGCGCACGCGCGTGTTCGCCGTCCGTTATTCAGGTTCACCTTAATTGCCTTACATTCGTTCGCCCCGCAGTACAACTGCGGGGCGATCATCTCAATCTGTCTACCTGTCTACCCTTCGGCTTCGCTCAGGGCAAGCCTGGCTACCTG
>JBOGUH010000409.1:0-2162 GCA_050695975.1 Anaerolineae bacterium | reverse complement strand
GGCATCTTGATGTCCATTAAGATCACGTCCGGCTCCAACGCCTGCGCAAGCTCGACCGCCTGCTCGCCATCCGCCGCCTGACCGACAACCTCCAGGTCGGGCTGGTGATTGAGGATGATCGTCAGCCCGGTGCGAATGACTTCTTGATCGTCGGCGACCAAAACGCGAATCTTCGACATCTCTCGCTCACGGGATTGGTAATTACCAATCTCCAATTACTTTAGAGACAAAACCAAGCGCACCGAAGTACCTCGACCAGCCTGGCTTTCAATCGTGAGGTTGCCTCCAATCAGTTCAGCCCGCTCGCGCATCCCCATCAGGCCGAAGCGTTCCTCGTCGATCTGCGCCTGGTCGAACCCGCGTCCGTCGTCGGCGACGCTCAAAACAAGGCAGCCGTTCGCTTGCGCCAGCGTCATCTCGACGCGCCGCGCGCCGGCGTGCCGTTCGACGTTATTGAGCGCCTCCTGCGCGATGCGCCAGATCGCCGCCGCGATGTCGTTCGCGATCGCCGCTTTCGGCTCGGACATACGCAGGCCGACACTCACGCCGGTTCGCTCGCCGAAATCGTTTGCCGCCTGCTCCAGCGTGCGAGTCAGGCCCAGGTCTTCGACCGGGTTCACGCGCAAATCTCGGATTGCGCGCCGTGCATCTTCCAGGCCTGCCTGTGCGGCACGTCGGGCTTTTTTGATCTCCGATCGGGCTTGGTCGGGGACGGCCCCTTCTCGCGTCAACGTATCGATCGCTTCCAGTTGCACGACCAGCCCGGCCAGCGAGTGCGCCAGCGTGTCGTGCAGATCGCGCGCCAGACGGTTGCGCTCGCGCGCTACGGCCAGTTGCTCCATTGCCGCAGCCTGTTCACGCAGTTTCGCGTTCGCTGCGCTCAGCGCGTCGGTCTGCTTGCGCTGCTGCTCGGCCAGTGTGCCCACAATGTAACCCACCAGGAATAACGGTGCGATACGCAACGCGGACACGGGCAGGATCGATTCGAGAGGGACGCCGGACAGCAGCGGCACGGCGTTGGTGATCAGAACCAACACCGTCGCCAGACCCGCCGTCAGCCACGCGCCGCGCCGACCATACGCCCATGCGCCGAGTACGGTCGGCACGAGCAGCAGGAAAAGCGGTTCGAGCGCTCGCACACCGGGCGGCGGGCCATCGAGAGCGCGTGCCTCTACAAATGAAACGGGCGCGGCAAACGCAAACAGGCCGGTCTCAATTGTCTGCGCCGTGACCGTAAGCCCAATACAAACGGGCAGGTAGTACCGGCCCAACCGCCGGCCGATCCCAGGCAGCATGACGACGATCCAGACGAACACGGTCGGCCAGGTCGTCAGCAGCACCAGTTCGGGCAGCCAACTGAAGCGCAGGCTGCCTAAAATCGAAATAACGACTATCGGCGCCAGCTTGATCGATAACGCAATGCGCAGCAATCGCACAGCGTCGTTCATGGGCGCTAGTATATCGGCGTGGGGGTTATGCGTCAAACGTTGGCGCATCGTAGAATTCCGAGGTTGGAGATCAGAGATTGCCAATCCCTAATCTCCAATCTCTCTTACTCGTAGCGTAACGCCTCGATCGGCCGCAGCGACGCCGCCCGGCTGGCCGGATATAGGCCGAAGAACACACCGACCGCCGCCGAGAAGCCGAATGCCAGCAGGATCGATTCGAGTGAGATCACGGTCGTCAGCACGCCGGTCAAGTTGACCAGGAAGGCAATCGCCGATCCAAACAGGACGCCGATCGTGCCGCCGAGCAGCGACAGCGTGATCGTCTCGACCAGGAACTGGTACAGGATGTCTCGCTTGCGCGCGCCCACCGCCTTGCGCAGCCCGATCTCTTTCGTTCGCTCGGTGACCGACACGAGCATGATGTTCATGATACCGATGCCGCCGACCAGCAGTGAGATCGCCGCGATCGCGCCCAGGAAGACGGTGAAGATGCCGGTGATCTGGCCCGCCGCCGACAGAATGTCGGTCTGCGAGATCACCGTAAAATCGTCGCCTTCGCCAGGCTTAAGACGATGACTGCGCCGCAATGCCTGCGTCATCTGGTTGAGCGCCTGATCGACGCTGCCGGCATCGACGGCCGAAACCTGAATTGACGAGACGATCCGATCGCTGCCTGCCGTCGCGCGGGCCAGCTTGGCGTAGACGGTCGCCAGC
>JBOGUH010000408.1:0-5061 GCA_050695975.1 Anaerolineae bacterium | reverse complement strand
GGAGAATCCAATGCAGCGGGTACTCGAAGATTATCTGGATCGTCTACAAGTCCTCCACGCCGACATCCAGCATGCCATCGATGGCTTGCCTCAACAGGCGCTAGACTGGTCGCCCGGGCCTGATATGAACTCGCTCGCCGTGCTGGCCGTCCACGCGGCCGGCGCCGAGCGTTACTGGATCGGCGACGTGGCCGGCCAGGATCCGTCGGGCCGCGATCGCCCCGCCGAGTTTCGCACGCAGGGGATAGACGCGACCACGCTGACTGCGCGCCTGGATGCCGCGCTCGCTCACAGCCGCGCCGTGCTGGAAGGGTTGACGCTGTCAGATTTGGATGCGCTGCGCCCTTCATCACGCGATGGGCGAGAGTATACTATCGCCTGGGCGCTGGCGCACGCGCTGGAGCACACGGCAGTGCATGTGGGTCACATGCAGATTGTCCGCCAGTTGTGGGATCAGCGGCAATAGTCGCGATTGAATGGCCACCTCTCAAAACGCCGCCAACTCCCGAATGTCGGCGAACGGCCCGTCCTCCGAGGTGACCGTGCGCACGACCAGCGTCATCAACGGGGTGCGCGTCTCGGCGCCGTCGCGGTTGCGCATGACCAGGTAGCCCTGCTCGCGCTCGCGGAACGAATAATGCGACTGAATGCCTTCGTTGAAGCGCCGGCGCAGCTCGCTGCGCAGCTCGGACAGCGCGCTCTCCGCAGTGATGAGCACGAAGTCGTCGTCGCCAGCGTGGCCGAGGAAATCCTCGGGTGTGCCGAACGCGTTCATCGCTTCGCCGAACAGCCGCCCGGCGAAGCGCAGCACTTCTTCGCCGGCCAGGAAGCCGTACACATCGGTGAACGGCTTGAAGCCGCGCAGGCTCAGATGCATCAGCGCCCAGCCCGGCGGCGCTGTCAATAGCTCGCGCAGCCGTTCTTCGATCAGATACGCGCCGGGCAGGCCGGTGATTGGGTTGACCAGGTTCTGGTACGCGGCGCGGCGCAGCGCGTTGCGAATGCGCAGTTCGAGTTCTTCGACGTCGATGGGCTTGATCAAGAACTCGTCCACGCCGGCGGACAGCGCCGCGAGCCGTATGTCGCGTTCGGCCTGCGGGGCGAGCAGGGTCAGGTGAATGTGGCGAGTGCGCGGCGTCGATCGCAGATCGCGGGATAAGGCGGCCACATCCAGGCCGGGCACATCGCTGTCCAGCACAATCGCCTGCGGCAGCTCGCGCCGGGCGATGGCCATGGCCTCGTCGGCGCTTTGGGCGAACTTCACGTCGTAACCAGCGCTGAGAAACTGATCGTGGAGTGCTAAGGTCGACTCGGCATCTGCTGAAACCATCAGAATGGCATGATGTGGCATGGAAAGTCCTCCGCGCGAGTGATTATGACATAGCCTGAAAGTACGGTCAAGGATGTGTTGCTCGTCATTGTGAGATGAAGTATAATCGGCCTATCGAACGTTTACAGGAATGGAGTTCGGATGTTGGAATCCTCGCTTGAATCGCCGACACCACCGGCGGATCTCTCCCCTGAACAACCGTCAACAGCGCAGCCGTCGCGCGGGTCGAACCTGCTGCGTGAGATCGTCGAGACGGCGCTGCTGACGGCGATCATCTTTTTGCTGGTCAACGCGGCGACCGGCCGCTTCAAGATCGACGGGTCGAGCATGGAACCGAACCTGCACCACGACGAATACGTGATCGTCGACAAGGTGACGTACCTGTTGGGCGAGCCACAGCGCGGCGATGTCGTGGTGTTCTATCTCGAAGGCCAGCCCAAGGATTACATCAAACGCGTGATCGGCCTGCCCGACGAGACGCTCGAGATCGCCAGCGGCGTGGTGTACGTCGACGGCCAGCCGTTGGAGGAGCCGTATATCATGCAACCGGCCGGCAGCGCGTTCCCGGCGCAGCGGCTGGGCGACGGCGAATACTTTGTAATGGGCGACAATCGAGGCAACTCCCAAGACTCGCGCTCTTTCGGGTCGATACGCCCGAGCAACATTGTGGGCCGTGCCTGGATCATCTACTGGCCACCGGCCGACTGGGCGATCGTCCCCCACCACACTTACGCCGCGGCCGGCTCACCCTAGTCCTCCGGCGCCAACCATATCCTGCCCGAGGAGTCCCAACAAGTGTCTTCCCAAGATGCGCAAGTCCGCGACATCGTGCGACGAGTGTTGTATCGAACGCTCGGATTGAGCGCAGATCGCCCGCCTCAATCTATCTACGCGCCTCTTGCTTCGTCATTGATCACCGAAGAGGCCGTCGCCAAAATCGAACGCGGCGGGCGGCTGAATGCGCCTGCCGGCGCGCGCGTCACTCCCCTGGCCAGGCAAATCGCTCTCGAACGGACTATCACGTTGGCCAGCGCTCCAGACCCTGATGTCTCTGCGCCGCCCCACCGCCCATCTGCGGAGGGGCGCCGCATTGTCGCGATCGGCGCCGATCACGGCGGCGTTGCGCTCAAGGACTCGCTCAGACTCTTTCTTGAGGAATTGGGGTATACTGCTGTAGATTGCGGCGCCTATTCGAGCGAGCCGGTCGATTATCCGGATGTCGCGCTGGCCGTGGCCGAATGGGTGTCGGGCAGGCGAGCCTGGCGCGGTATCCTGGTCGATGGCGCGGGAATTGGCTCGTGCATGGCGGCCAACAAAGTGCCGGGCGTCCGCGCCGCGCTGTGCTACGATCAGGCGACGGCGCTGAACAGTCGCGAGCACAATGACGCGAACGTTCTGACGCTCGGCGCCGGGTTGATCGGCACGACGCTGGCGAAGCAGATCGTCAAGACCTGGCTCGAAACCGAATTCGGCGGCGGCCGCCACGCCCGGCGCGTGGACAAGATCGCCGCCATCGAGAAACGATTCTCGAGGCGTAAAGAGTAAACATAGCGCGGCACGCTTCGCGCCGCAACCAAACTGATTGATCCACGAATAACGCGAATCTCCACTCATTGCCATTCGCGTTCATTTGTGTAGATTCGCGGATAAAACCTTCGCGATCGACGTAATGGTCGCGGAGTCACTCTGTAAAATCGGGTATGACCCAATGGCTGTTCAAGCGCACCCTCAAACCCAAACACGCAAAATGACCTACGCCGACTACGCGGCCATGCCGGACGATGGCCATCGCTACCAGGTGATCGACGGAGAGTTGATCATGACGCCTGCTCCGAACGAACTTCACCAAAGCTCTCTCGGGGACCTGTTTCATGTCATCGGCGATCATGTTCGAGCCACCCAGGCCGGCAAAGTCTACTTTGCCCCACTCGACGTCGTGCTCTCTGACGAAAACGTCGTTCAGCCAGATTTGCTCTTCATTTCAACAGAGCGACTGAACATCATTACTCATGCGAACGTGCAGGGCGCGCCCGACCTGGTGATCGAAATCCTCTCGCCTGGCACGGCCCACATCGACAAGACCGATAAGCGCGACCTGTACGCGCGCTTCGGCGTGCGCGAATACTGGCTGGTCAGCCCCGAAGCGGGCACTATCGAAGTGCTGGTTCTGCGCGGGGGGATTTTCGAGCGGCTCGGTTTGTTTGGGTCGGGCGATCAGGTCAAGTCGGAAATGTTGAGCGGCCTTTCGTTCAAGACCGATACGGTGTTTGAAGACTGATGCAAATCGACTCCGCAACCGTCGAGCGTCTTGTCGAACACATCACGCGCCAGGTGTTGCTGGCGTTGAGCGAGCAACAAGCCCGCGCCGGCGGATCGCTGGCCGGCGCGTGCGAGTGCAAAGACGGGCAGTGTACGCGTGACTGCGCCGACAAAGTGCGGAGCGTCGTAGCGGCAGGCGCGGCGCGGATCACGTCGGGATTAGGCGTGATACCGGCGGACGCCGATCTGGCGGCGATGATCGATCACACGCTGCTCAAGCCCGACGCGAATGAAGCGCAGATCGCGCAGCTGTGCCACGAAGCGCGCACATACAATTTCGCGGCGGTGTGTGTCAATCCGACGCACGTGCAGCTGTGCGCGCAGCTGCTCAAGGGCAGCGCCGTGCGGGTGTGCACCGTCGTCGGATTTCCACTCGGCGCCACGCCGCCCGAGGTCAAGGCTTACGAGACGCAGCAAGCGCTCGACGACGGCGCGACCGAGATCGACATGGTCATCAACATCGGCGCGCTGAAGAGCAAAGATTACGCGCTCGTGGCGCGCGACATCGCAACTGTCGTCGCCATTGCTCGCGTGGGCGGCGCGATCGTCAAGGTCATTATTGAGGCCGCGCTGCTCACGGATGAAGAGAAAGTCATCGCCAGCAAACTCTCGCAGGAAGCCGGCGCCGATTTCGTCAAGACCTCGACCGGCTTCGCCTCGGGTGGGGCGACCGTTCACGACGTGGCGCTCATTCGCCGCGCGATCGGAAGCGAAATGGGGGTCAAGGCGGCCGGCGGTATCAAAACATACGCCGACGCGCAGAAGATGATCGAGGCCGGCGCAACGCGCGTCGGGGCCAGCGCCAGCGTCAAGATCATGCAGGAAGCTGGCGTGTTCTGAATATGGATATACGTGAGATTCAGGCGAAAGTTCGAGCCAACCAGTATGTTTACACTCAGCATGCAGAAATCGAGCGCAAGACGGACGAATTGAGTTTTGCGCAGATTGAGGAATCGCTCCTGAATGGAGAGATACTTGAGCAGTATCCTGACACCGGCCGAGGCGAAAGTTGCCTAGCTGTGGGCTTTGCTAAAGATGCGCCCATTCACGCTGTCTGCGGTTGGCATGGAGAGAAAGCAGCACTCATCACGGTGTATATTCCACGTCCACCGAAGTTTGTTGACCCATGGACACGAGGAGAGGAAACTAATGCGACAAACTCGATGTAACTTCTGCGGCGGTGACCGCTATGAAGAGCGGCGAATCGACTATCTCTATAGCCACAAAGGTCAATACTTGCTGGTTCCCAACACCCCGGTTGAGGTTTGTCTCAACTGCGGAATGGTTTACTACGATGCAGCGGTCCTCAAGGAGATCGAGCGGCGTTTCTTTGCCATCCAGCGCAAGGATGAGGAGCCTGACCGCTACGTTGAAGTGCCGGAGAAGGCTTACGCCTAGTTGCCAGACAACGG